>JBQEQV010000024.1:0-49298 GCA_052043585.1 Anaplasma sp.
GATTACATTTGTAAGAGTCTACAGATTGATGATGGTGCAACCATCTCCAAAAACACAACGTGCGGCATGGTACCACAAGTCACCATACGACCTCAACGATACTTCGCAGATTCCCTAAATAATCTTCATCCAACATCAAGGATATGGTAAGTAAAGCGGTGTAATGCTCCATGGTTGCCACGTATACGCCATCGTTCTTGGAAAACTGCCAGAACCGGTGTACCATGGGCCCTGTTTTTGAACGGTCTCCTCCGGTGTCAGTTTGTACTATGGTTGTGGTGGCTGCTGGGGAAAGCAGAAGGCTTGGCAGTGCAGGAGTAGTACCCAAGCAGTACATAAAGATAAATGGGCAAGAGGTATTGTGGCATGCAGTCACCAGTGCCCTGGCACCCTATGTACAAAAGGTACTTGTTGTCATCAATAGCGGCCATAATGCCCTGTACAAGAACGCGATGCTTTCTGTGCCCTCGATTATCGCAGATCGGTTACTGCCCCCTGTATACGGTGGAAGCAGAAGGCAAGATTCCGTGCTCATGGGCCTAGAAAGTCTGGCCAGCATTCCACCGGACTTTGTGATTATTCACGATGCATGCCGTCCGCTTGCCCAGCATATTCCCCAGGATAAAATCGAGCATGCACTCGCCCAGCATGCAGGAATAGTGCCCGCACTATCCCCGGTTGATACCTTACAGACCGTCGCTGACGGGGTTGTGGCAGGTGTAGTCAATAGGGAGTCGGTAAGGATGATACAAACCCCCCAGGTCTATAAATACAAGGACGTGCTTGCGTGTCACAGAACAGTACGCAACACAGATCCTGCAAAATACTTCACGGATGACTCATCAGTCGTACTAGAATGCGGTATGTCTGTTGCCGTAACCGAAGGGAATTACAACAATTTCAAAATCACCACAGCCGAGGATATTTTGCGAGCACAGGCATGTTTGTCTGGCCCCTTCCCACAAGAGCAAGAGTAAATGGAAAGTAGGAGCATGATCTCAACAACACCCGGGGAAGAGAATATTGCCAGCAGGTTCGCGCTGTCATACAATGGCGGCTCACTTGAAAGTGGGATGGAGTGTTAAGTGCCTTTTAGAATCGGCTTGGGTTATGACGTACATAGATTCTCGGAAGAGCCCGTCCAAGACGGGTATATAGTTGTATGCGGGGTTAAAATAGCGCATCGAAAGAGAGTGATAGCCCACTCAGATGGGGACGTAGGGCTGCACGCGCTGGTGGATGCCATTTTGGGTTGCGTAGGCGAGGGCAGCATAGGACAGCACTTTCCGAACACAGATCCCGCTTGGGCAGGCGTTGCATCCACCCATTTTCTTGCGGAGGCACATAAAAAAGTCCGTGCGCGGGGATATGCAGTGGTAAACTGCGACATCAGCATAGTGTGTGAAGCCCCCAAAATTGTTCCACACGTCGCGGAGATGAAGAGCTGCATGTCACAAATACTGGGCATCGACTCGTCTGCAATAAACATCAAGGCCGTGACCACGGAGAAGCTGGGGTTCATAGGGCGAGAGGAGGGCATCGCTGCGCATGCAGTTGCGTTATGTCAAAGAGTTACTCCGAATTAGACCAACATCAGTGCATGCGACCTATCTGTAGGTGGCGTGCGGAGGCGGTAAATCTAGTATCGGAAACTCGTATTCGATGTTAAAATGCCCGCCGTGAAACACGGGGTGGGAGTAGTTACTATGGGGCTAAACTGCGGAATAGTGGGATTACCAAATGTGGGGAAGTCCACCTTGTTCAATGCGCTCACAAGAACCTACGCCGCAGAGGTTGCGAACTATCCCTTCTGCACGATTGAGCCCAACACAGGAATGACGGCGGTGCGCGACGCTCGGCTGAAGACCCTGGCATCCATAGCGGGTTCTCAGAAAACTATATTCGCCCAGGTAGAATTCGTTGATATCGCCGGACTGGTGAAAGGCGCGAGCGGTGGTGAGGGTTTGGGCAACAAATTCCTCGGTCACATAAGGGAAGTCGATGCCATAATGCACGTGCTGCGCTGTTTTGAGGACAGCAACATCAGTCATGTTCACAACACCGTTGATCCGATAAGCGATGCCGAAGTGGTCGAAATGGAGCTGATCATGGCAGACATTGAGAGTATCAAGTCTCGCCTGCCAAACTTAGAAAAAGCCGTCAGGTCTGGCAAGGAAGCGAAAAACAAGATCACGATGCTGGAAAGCATTCTGGCAGTCCTTGAGGGTGGCAAACCCGCCAGAGCTGTGGTCGGTGATATTGACCCCGGCGAATTGAAGCAGTTGCAACTGCTTTCAAGCAAACCGGTAATGTATGTTTGCAATGTTGAGGAGTCACATGCAGTGGAGGGCAATGCCTTATCGGCCGCAGTGGGTAAAATCGTTTCAGAACAAGGGGGAAAGTTCTGCCATTTATCTGCAAAACTCGAGGCAGACATCCTGAGCATAGATGACGAGGAGGAACGGGAAGCCTTTCTAGCAGAAGTTGGTCTAACAGAATCTGGCATAGATGTGGCAGTGAAGAATATTTATGGCCTGCTAGATTTGATCACTTTCTTCACTGTTGGGCCAAAGGAAGCGCGTGCATGGCCCATTAGGAATCTAACAAAGGCTGATAAGGCAGCCGGAGTGATACACACTGACTTCGAAAAGGGATTTATTAAGGCCGAGACCATAAGCTTTGCGGACTATGTGCAGTATGGAGGGGAGTCCGGGTGCAAGGAAGCCGGGAAGACCAGATTTGAGGGCAGAGACTACATAGTACAAGACGGAGATATTATACACTTTAGGGTCAACAAATAACCCTACCTACTTGGTAGCCAGCTTAGCCACTCTATCAACTTTCTGTCTGGTACGTATGCCATACCCACCCTATTTGCAGGTCCCTCATCAGCACCGCAGCAGCTGGGCCTGGGCCACCACGCTTACAAATCGGTACCACCAACCGTTATTGCGTCTATCTTCAAAGTCGGCTGACCCACGCACACGGGCACGCTTTGCCCATTTTTAGAGCATGTGCCTGTTCCGGCATCCAGTGACAGGTCATTACCAACCATGGAAACTTTCTTGAGAATGTCTGGCCCGCTGCCTATGAGCGTTGCCCCCTTGAGCGGGCGCCCCATTTTCCCATCTTCAATCATGTAACTTTCGGACGCAGAAAACACAAACTGGCCCGAGGTGATATCAACCTGTCCACCACCGAAATCAGCCGCATATATCCCCCGCTTCACGCTTGATACTATCTCGCTAGGGGCATAATTTCCTGGCAGCATGTAGGTGTTAGTCATACGCGGCATTACAACACTTTTGTAACTCTCGCGTCTGCCGTTACCCGTAGAAGCCAAATTCATAAGCTTGGAATTCATGTTATCGTGCATGTACGACACAAGAATACCGTCCTCGATCAGAACATTGTACTTCGAGGCTGTCCCTTCGTCGTCAACATTCAATGAGCCTCTACGACCCTCCATAGCACCATTATCAACCACGGTAATGCCCTCGGCCGCAACTCTAGTGCCAATGGCATCAGAAAAGGCAGAAATTTTTTTGCGATTGAAATCGCTCTCCAGACCGTGGCCAACAGCTTCGTGCAACAGCACTCCGGGAAAGCCCGGCCCCAGAACCACAGTCAGTTCTCCGGCAGGTGCGGCAACAGCCTCTATGTTAACCATAGCCTGCCGCAGCGCTTCATCGGCGACTTTTTTCCACTGGGCAGCGCCAATAAACTCGGAGCATAACGCCCTACCACCGTGTCCTGCCCTACCGTACTCTTTTCGACCGCCTTTTTCTACGAGCACATATACATCCAATCTAACCAGGGGTCGCACATCGCTTACTTCGCTGCCATCGCCGCGTACAATATGCACTACCTGCCATTGAGTGCTGATTGAAACTTTGACTTGAACAACATGCGGATTAGCGCCGCGTAGATATTCATCGATGTCCTGCAGGATTTTCACTTTCTCCACAAACGCCATTTCACCGACAGGGTTCTCTCGGGGGTACAATGACGCACCGGGTGGGCATAGGTCCACCACATTGGTCGCGCGTCCATCTCCTGCATTTTTAACTAGGGACGCAGCCTTTCGTATTTCATCATCACTAATCTCTGAGGAGCACGCAATCGTGGTACTATCTTCGCGAAAGGCCCTGAGACCAAAGCCGCTACGGAAGCTAAAATCCGAACTTTTTACTATACCATTTTCTATACTCAAAGCTTCCGAGTTGCAGAATTCCAAAAACAGCTCGCCCCCATCCGCGTGCTGCAGAGTGTCTCGTACCAAGGGACCCAGTTTTTCCTTGTCCACTCTGGCAAAAAACACCTTCTCCACATCGAAAACTTCCATTACGATTCTTTTGTCTGTATAAACTGTATCAATATACTTGGTGGCCTTGAATAATCAACTGAATTCAGGGTCTGCTTGCCCCTTGGGGCGGGCAGTTTGCGGTTGTGTCGAAGTCCGAATGGCGGAATTGGTAGACGCGCTAGCTTCAGGTGCTAGTGACCTCGCGGTCGTGGAAGTTCGAGTCTTCTTTCGGGCACGCCCTTTAGCCGAAAAGACCAAAGTTTGGTTGCGTTTTTTATGCTGATTGGTAGCTGCAAAGGCTTGGTGGAAGGGGCAAGCCCGTCAAATATTAAAAAGTTTAAGTTTACACGCAGCACAAAGTACTGTAACATCCGACCCAGTGACTTTGCGGGGATCTCGCCCGGTCAGACACGTTGCACCAACTCAACTCAGCGCATATGCACGACAACATGACCGGTGGCCCATCAGGAGCATTTCTTCGGAAACCTGGTACCACATCGGAATCCCCACACAAGGGTAATGCTTTGTCTTCACCGACCCAAGAACCCGCCTCTGATGAGGAAAAAATCCTCTCCGACAAGAGACAGAAAAAGGTGCAAAAAGGGCTGCAAGCCGTAAATAGCGTACCAATAGTATCAGACCTGCTGAAATTTCTAGAGCTGCCAAGTTCCCGGGGACTTGGAATCCCAGATGAACATAGAGCACGCAATATCCTGGCCAATGTGCCTGTTCCCGGATCAGAGAACTCCTGCACAATCAAAGTTGGGAACGCAATCTTGGACGGGTCCAAGATCTGGGGAACTATAAGTTTTACCACCATTATAGCACCGGGAGAGACTCAGGAATTCTTTATTAAGCACGCCACACGCGCACTGTGCAATTTCTGTAACATGTACCTTGCCCCGGTATTTCTGTCACATAGATTGGACTGCGTGGATGGTGAGCAAGCCTTCTTCGACAACTGCGGGGAATTGTTGAAAGTTTCTTGGCAACTCTACATGGAAGGAGGTAGGCATGTGTTACAGCGTGGACGAGCATCCTTCGTCCAATATCAAAAAATAACACAGGATAAGGAGTATAGATTCTTCTCCATGCCCGGACACCCAATTGCATACAGCCTATCTGAGCATCAGGAGCTACCAGTACATGAGCTGCGCGCCACTGCGATGATCCACGAGGATCTTCTTCTGCCAGAACGATGCATCAAATTTGCACAAAAAAACGCGCACATCTTGCGTACCATGTTGCAAGTAGAACAGGCGCTACATACGTACCGCTATTTGCTGACACTCAGTGCCGATGCAGCTAGGCTTGGCTGCGTTCAGCCCCGTGAGGATCTCTCATGGGGAAAAGCCTCGCACTATCGCCTGGGTGTTGCATGTGTAATCGCCACTGAGAGGCACATGTCTGAATCTGACAAGCCACATAAGAATAGTAAGAGTAGGCGCGCGGCTAAAGCATGTATTTCCGTGTGTGACGGCTATATGCATAATCCAAGCAACTACGCTTTTTTCGTAACAGCAGAGGGGATACGCGTTAGCGACATAGCACTCCACGTGGTACGCGAAGATCTAGAGTGTTTTCGCAACGTCCCCGCGATATTTCCCTATCGTCTGATGGTTACGATGAACTTCCGCGCTAACGCGCGTCTCATGTCACGTCTCCGTACACTGGGTATCCTAGGCCTATCAGGAGGAGTACTAAACAACAGCGACCTTGGCTCTGCCTTTGTGGTATTGAAGAATGAGGACGCCCCCAAGTACTCCTTATCGGTGCTTGCAAAGTACATATATCTCGCGTCTTTGTTGCTGTGGCCGTGTGACAAGAAGTTTGCCGCATTTCCCGGAGCGATGTTTTCTGTAAAACATGAACCAGGAGTGCTGCAAAACCAGGATCGGTGGCGGGGAATCCTACTAGGACACATACCTCTGCACAAACGGTGCACCGACATATCTTTGCAGGTTATCAAGGAAGACCTGCACTTCGTGTTCGACTGTGTTGAAAGTTCATCAGTATTTAAGTCTACCGTAAAAAGTTTTTTCCCATCTGCACAGACAGCTGCATTGCTGCACAACTCTGTAGTGTGTGCTATAGTAGTTGCTGAACGTATTGAGCTGGGCACGTTACATAATTTGAGCGGTACTCCGGATGGAACAACACGCTGTGAAGCAGAGCGCGTGTATGCGCGTCCAGAGCGGACTTCCGTCTCTCAGAATGGGACAAGTGTCCTCTCCCAAAATGGCACAACACAGCTTACGTTGCAATTGTTGGAAGTACCTACACAAACCGACGTGCATAGTGTGCCGCACCAGCTCTGCGCCACAAGCACTGATTCGGGCCTGGAGTCATGCGCTGACACTGCACGAGACTCTGCGGTATGGTCCGGGGTAGGCATGAGGTGCGATTCTACTTTAGCATCATCAAGATTCTCCACAGCAGAGGTGAGAACTGTTATGTCCGACAACGAACGCGCCCAACAAACTACCCTGCCACAAGCCGGGAGTAGCATGCCAACGAATACCCAGGGTACCCAAGCCCCGCCGATACACGTACCGGTCGAACAAGAGCTCTACAAAATGTTCTGCGATACCTATGGCAAGGAGCAGGTAGAGCATGATTTTGGCTATGATCACGAGACAAGTGATGGGGGTACCGTCGCTGCAGATTGTCCCGACGGCATTCCGAATTCACCCTGTGCGAAAGTGAGTAGCCTGTCTGACACAGTTGCAATAGGGGAAGCGGGTCCGTCACGCGCACGAACGATGCCTGTTCAACCTGATGTGTCAGATGATTCAGACTGTGGGGTTATGAACCCTTTCGAAACTTTGGAGCGCAGAGAGCAGATGTCGCGTTCGCTTTTAGGTGATAGCGACTCGCGTAACAAAAATACGAAAATTGTCAAACTGCTGAACCGCACTACAGGTGCATCGGGTACCAAAGCTGCACAACAGAAAAAAGGTGCGGGCGTGTTGTCGCCTGCACGGAACAGAGGATTGTCACATGCCAGTTATAAACATAGGGAACGTTTCGCATCTATATCCTTTGGGATATGGATTGCTTCAACGTTGGCAGTCGCGGTAGCAACGGCGCTGTACTTAGGGATGTTCAGAAACCTCTGCGAGGCAGCATATTTGGCACAGTGCGATATGGGCGTTGGAGTCGGACTCTCATGTACCGTAGTATTTTTCGGCCTACTTGCTGCAGCCGCACAATGTTACTCATCGCAATCCCCACAGGACAAGTGTAATCTACCGGCGTCGTCGGTGTCTGTTGTGCCTGCAATTGCCGAAGAGCGGGCATTGCATATGGATTAGAGCCCCATCTACAAGCTGGGGGGCGTTGATGTGAATCTGTTTGCACTACTTTCCCTTTCCGCATAAGATGGGCGGCAGGGCTTTTAACTTCGGTGGGCTTATGGCACTTATAACCGTTAGAGAGGCGTTGCGCAGAGCAATAGATGAGGAGATGGAGCGTGATGACTCGGTGTTCCTCATTGGCGAAGAAGTAGGAGAGTATCAAGGCGCATACAAGATCAGCCAGGGATTGCTGGAAAAATTCGGCCCCAATCGGGTTGTGGATACGCCAATCAGCGAGTATGGGTTTACCGGCATAGCGGTTGGGGCGTCTTTTTGCAAGCTCAGGCCGATAGTGGAGTTCATGAGCTTTAATTTCTCAATGCAGGCCATAGACCATGTAGTGAATTCAGCAGCAAAAACTAATTACATGTCTGGAGGGCAGTTGGGATGCCCCATAGTATTCCGTGGCCCAAATGGGGCAGCAGCCGGAGTTGCGGCTCAACACTCTCAGTGCTACGCGTCTTGGTACGCGCACGTGCCAGGGCTTAAGGTCGTGGCTCCGTACTTCGCTGCGGACTGTAAGGGATTGTTGAAGTCCGCAGTGCGGGATTCTAACCCTGTGATATTTCTGGAAAATGAGATTGCCTATGGGCACCAGCATGAGGTTTCTGACGAGGAGTTAGGCGCCGACTTTTTGGTCGAAATAGGCAAGGCGTCTGTGGTGCGTGAAGGGTCGGACGTTACCATCTTGGCGTTTTCTTTACAGGTTCAACATGCATTGGAAGCCGCTAACGCGTTGGATGCCGACGGCATTGATGCAGAGGTTATAGATCTGCGGACCATACGCCCCCTAGACACAGAGACCATCCTGAAATCTGTTGCGAAGACAAACCGACTTGTGACTGTGGAGGAAGGATGGCCGTTCGCCGGAGTCGGGGCTGAGGTTATTGCGCTCATAAACGAGTTCGCATTTGACGATCTGGACGCGCCTGTGGTTCGCGTAGCCGGAAAGGACGTGCCATTGCCGTACGCGGCTAACATTGAGGCTATGGCTTTGCCCTGTATTGCCGATATAGTTTCGGCCGCGCGCACGGTATGTAACCGGAAGTTGTAGGTCCCGGTTCCGCAAGTGCGCTGAGAGGCAATTTGTGACCCGAGTGTCACGATGGCTGACCTGTTGATATAAGCTGGACTATGTGGGTTCATGCGCTACAGTTTTTAACGCGTTGCAGTTCATGTTGTTCTGTACAGAGAAAGGTTGTACCAGTCGGGGTTACGCGCTACAATGCCGGCGCGGGTGATTCTGGAACTTGGCTGTGCTCTCATGGGCTCACGAATACCATAACTGGCTAGAGGCATTTCATATCACTGTGGTGATGATGTGGATGGCGGGTATGCTGTACTTGCCCCGGTTGTACGTGTACCACGCAGGAGTTAAACACGGCTCCGAGAGCGGAACGATGTTGACCACGATGGAACGCAGGTTGCTGTTGTACATTATGAACCCTGCGATGCTAGCCTCGCTTGCTAGCGGAACTTTGTTGGCGCTCTCGAGGAATCATTACACGTTTCTCTGGTTCCATATCAAGGCAACCCTTGTTGTGGTGCTGCTGGCAATACACGCGCTTCTGGCAAAGCATGGCGTGGATTTTAGCAAAAACAAATGTGCGCGTTCTTCTCTCTACTTCCGAATACTGAACGAGACGGTAACCGCGCTGATAGCCGCTATAGTTATCTTAGCAACAGTGAAACCATTCCGCGATTAGTCGCATATAGTCGTACCTGTGCCGCAGGTAAGGTGGTTCTGGAAACGGGCTATTCTCAGAGCGTCGCCCCTCTAAAACAGAAGCTCATCTACAAAAAATGGCGAGGACAAAACTGTTTGACTTTCCTGAGCTATGCAGCTTAGAATCGGCCCGTGTGCTCTTTGATTATGAGGTGCCAGGTGGCGGCGGTGGTCACTCCGGAATTGGACGCAGGCTTCGTTGCACCCGGTTTCCGTCTTAAGTCTACGGACGGCGGGTACTGCAGCCTGGAAAGTTTCCGCGACAGGAGCGCAATGCTAATAATGTTCATATGCAATCACTGCCCGTACGTCAAGGCAATCATAGAACGTTTGGTGCGCGACGTGAAGGAGCTCACAGAGAGCTACAATGTCGGAGCAGTTGCCATTATGCCCAATGATACGGATGCGTATCCTGAAGACTCTTACGATAAGATGGTGGCTCTGTCTAAGCGTCTTGATTTCCCGTTTCCGTATTTGATAGACGAAAGTCAGTCTGTGGCGAAAAGCTATGGTGCCGTTTGTACCCCGGATTTCTTCTGTTTCAATAAAGACATGAAGTTGTGCTACAGGGGTAGATTCGATGATCCGCAGAAGGGTGAAAAGGAGCAGCATGATGCGAGGAGCGAGTTATATGAGGCTGTAAAGTTCATAGCAGAAACCGGTGGTATTCCGGAGACTCAGGTTTCGAGCATGGGCTGTTCCATAAAGTGGCGTCCTGATTGAGTGTTGTCCTATGCACCATACTAGTTACTTGTTAGACGCTATAGTGCTTCTCTCCGCAGCCGTAGTGGTTGTGGTGGTGTTCTGGAAGCTCAGGATTAGCCCAGTGTTGGGTTACTTCGTTGCAGGAGCTGCAATTGGCTCCCACGGTTTGCAGTTGGTTGAGCTATCAAGCGTAATCAGTAGCCTCGGAGAGTTCGGGGTGGTTTTTCTGCTTTTCCTGATTGGGATTGAGTTAACTTTCGAAAGGCTGGCCGCCATGCGGTTACATGTCTTCGGCTTCGGCACGTTGCAGGTTATAGTGACCGCCTTGCTTATCTGGTGCATTGCCAGAGCTGCTGGGGTCTCCTCCGAAAGCGCGGTGGTCATCGGTGGGGCTTTGGCACTTTCTTCAACAGCAATCGTGCTTCAGGTACTGCAAGAGAAGGGTCAGCAGGCAACACAAGTTGGCAGGCTATCCGTAGCCATTTTGCTGTTGCAGGATTTTGCTGTTGTGCCCCTGATAGTCCTGTTGCCACTGTTGGCAGGGGAGTCTAATAGCCTGGTAATGTCTCTTCTGCACGCTTTACTGAAAGCGGCTGCCGCACTTACCATGATTTTCGTATCGGGGAGGTTATTGCTCAGGCCACTGTTCGGCACCATCGCAACCATGAAAAGTAATGAGGCCTTTATTGCAACCACGCTTCTGATTGTGCTTGGTGCTGCGTTTGTTACAGAGAATTTCAATCTATCCATGGCGTTGGGGGCGTTCGTTTCGGGTCTGTTGGTTGCAGAAACCGAGTATAGGTACGACGTGGAGCAGGTCATCCTGCCGTTTAAGAAGCTGCTCATCGGGCTGTTTTTTATGACCGTGGGCATGTCAGTCGACACAACGTTGCTCATCAACAAGTTGCCAATTATTTTCCTGCTGTCCGTGTCTCTGATGTCACTGAAGGCGCTCATAGTTTGTGTCTTGTGCCGGTTCTTCCTGTTTCAGCTGGCTGCGGGGATACAGGCTGGGCTGCTATTGTCTCAGGGTGGGGAGTTCGCATTCATCTTGTTCGGACTAGCAGCGGAGAAGGGGGTCCTGCAGGACGAGTTGGCGCAAGTGCTTATGATGACGACGACCGTCACTATGGCATTCACTCCTTTGCTTGCGACACTGGGCAACTGGATTTCCGGGTTGTTGACGAAGAACAAGATTGCATTCTCCTCCCAAGAGCTGGTGTTGGATACCCGGGACCTTGATCAGCATGTGATTGTGGTTGGATTTGGCAGAGTGGGGCGCGTGGTGGGGAAAGTTCTGACCGCCGAACATGTGAATTACGTCGCTTCCGACATTCAGCCCATGGTGGTTACTGAGGGCAGGAAAGAGGGTTTCCCTGTGTACCTGGGCGACATAACGAAGCGCGAAACCTTGGTGGCAATGGGCATTGCGCGAGCAAAGGCGATTGTCCTTGTGATCAATAACAGCGTTACGACCCAGAAGATTATATCCCTAGTTGCACATGATTTTCGCGATGTGATCATCGTGGTGCGTGTTCCGGACCTTACAAACGCTGAGACCTACAGGAAGCTTGGAGCCCATTACGTGATACCTGAGACGTACGAGACTGGTCTTCATATTGGTGGTGTGGCACTGAGCATCAGCGGGTTCAGCTCGGATGCAATTGCCTCATTGCAGGAAGCGATGCGGGCAGAACATTACGGACATTTACACTCAGAGGGGTAGAGGTCGCGCATTTGGTGGGCAGCGAGATTCAGGAGAGTCTGGTGAGCAGCTCACGCGTGGAGGGTGGGGGTGTGCCCTTGCCAAAAGTTGCTGACACGGCATGCATGCCTACTTCCGTCGACCCCATATCGCTGTCCTGTAGGTTAATGTCTTTCGCCAGCATCACACCTGACAGAAGCGAGGCATTACCTTTTCTCGCAAGAATACTGTCTGAACGTGGATTCAAGTGTGATCTCCTAGTCTTTGGAAGCGGAGATACAGCTGTAACCAACCTCTATGCGCGACGTGGCGATACGGGCCCTAATCTGTGCTTTGCAGGACACACCGACGTCGTCCCGCCAGGAGGTATTTGGCGCACCGACCCATTCTCACCTGTGGTAGAAAACGGCATACTATATGGCAGAGGCGCAGTTGATATGAAAGCGGCCATATGTGCATACATTGCCGCGGTATCCAGAACAAACACAGCGCAGGGCCGCGTTAGCCTTTTACTCACGGGCAATGAAGAGGGTGCAGGATGTGGGCATGGAACCAGGTCCGTACTCGACTGGATGGAGTCCAGGCATGAAACAATAGACTATTGCGTGATCGGGGAACCCACCAGCCAGGCGCAGTTCGGCGACACCATCAAAGTGGGACGCCGCGGTTCTGCGAACTTTCAGTTGTTGTGCTATGGGACTCAGGGCCATGTGGCATACCCAGAATTTGCACATAACCCTATAGACCGGCTTTTGCTTACCCTTCGTAAAATTAAGGAAGCCCAATTGGGTCGTGGCAGCGCGTATTTCCAACCATCACATTGTGAAATCACAAGCATTGACGTCGGCAATGTCACAAAAAACATCATACCAGAATCGGCAGGCGCAATGTTCAATATCAGATTCGGTGATGAGTACACGGCTGAATCCTTGCACAAAGACATCGATGCAATCTGCGCATCTGTGGCAGGCAGGTACACTCTATCCTGTGAGATTTCCGGAGAGGCATTTGTGAGTCCGCCAGATGATCGCACAGAAATTCTACGAGCTGCTATCAAGGAAGTCACCGGCCTGGAAGCCAAATTTGGTACCGGAGGAGGAACGTCGGACGCCAGATTTATTAAGGACTTTTGTCCCGTCGTGGAATTCGGGTTACTATGCAGGACGGCACATGGTGTGGACGAGTGTACCCCAATTGACGATGTGCTCCAACTTACAAAAATCTACGAAAAATTCATAGAGGGGTTCTTTGCTAGGTAATTTGATCGAGAAGGTGGTGGGCGTTTTCTTTCCCAGAATGTGTGCCAACTGCCAACAGGAAATAAAGCGCGCAGAGACTATATGCAGCATCTGTAGACAGACCATAAAATTCCTACACAGCAGCCACGATCCCAGCGGAGACGTGGGTCTGCAACGTGAGATGCAGCATGTAGGGCCACTCACGCATGTATCCGCGGTGGAATCCGTGTTCGTATACGATACACACAGTAAAAACATGGTGCTGCGCTTGAAGTTTTGTGACGATCTGTCTCACATAGAGGAATACGCGCGCTGGATGTGCTGGAGAGGTGCAAAAATATTGGAGGATGCAGATTTTCTTGTCCCGGTTCCCATGCACAGAATTCAGCTCCTGCGCAGAAAGTACAATCAGTCAGTGCTATTGGCCCGTGCAATGAGCAAGCTCTGCGGAGTACCTACAAAGGCATTCGTGCTGAGAAAGATAAAAAATACAGCGCCCCAACACAGTTTACCCGCAGCTGCCAGAGCGAAAAACGTGCACGGATCATTTGAGGTCTTGGGAATTGAGAGGGTATGCGGTAGGACTGTTGTACTTGTGGACGACGTAATAACCACTGGCGCGACTATCGCTGCTTGCGCCCACGCATTAGCAAGTGCTGGGGTACGTGAGGTCAGAGCACTGACCCTCGGAAAAACACTGTCCTAGCTGACAGTGACTTACCGCACCTAGCCTTCCGACCGCAGAACATCTCGGCAACCTCCTCCCCATTGGGCGCGATATCGCACAACTTTGACATAAATCACTTTATGCACCCGCAGTATTGTTATATGCTTAGTCGGGCTTCGGGTTGAGATGCCGGGTTTGTTGTGGGAGTTTCAGAGATGGATCGTGGAGACATGATAAGGGTTGACGCGTCGGTGCGCACCAAGTGTGGGACTGGTAGTGCTCGCGCCCTAAGGGCAGCTGGATTGATACCGGCCGTGATATACGGTAAGGGCCGGGACCCCATAAGCATCTCGCTGTCACAGAAGGATTTCCTAAAGGAGTGCCGCTCGGGTCCTATCTTCTCGAAGTTAGTACAGCTTTGTATAGACGGCAAGGAGGAGTACGCGCTGACCAAAGCGATACAGAAGCACCCGGTAAGCGGGACTGCTGTGCACGTGGACTTCCAGTTCGTTGATCGCAGCACGGAAATCAAGGTTGAAGTGCCTTTGGTGTTCCTCAATGAACAGAAATGTGCGGGAGTGAAGTTCGGCGGGGTGTTGAACGTTTTGCACCGCTCGTTGCTGGTGCGCTGCGCCCCTGATGCAATTCCGCAGAGTTTCGAGGTAGACCTGCTTGAGTTGGGTATAGGACATTCCATCCACGCAAGTGACCTTGCGCTTCCTGAGTCTATTCAATTGGCGATGAAGGAGGAGAACCCCGTAATCGCATCGGTGTCCGCAGTTTCTGTGGAAGCGGAAGAGAAAGCCACCGAGTCAGAGGGCGGAGAGGCTGCTGGAAAAGACAGCAAAGCCCAGGCAGATGCCCAGGACCATGGTGCATCAGGAACTCAGGAACACACCAAGTAGTCTCCGTAGTGCTCTTGTTGGTTGGGCTTGGTAACCCTGGCAAAAAATATGAGGGTACGCGGCATAGCATCGGGTTTGTCGTGATAGATGCCGTGGCGCGGGATTTCAGCTTTCCAGAGTTCGTTAGCAAGTACGATGCTCTGGTATCGGTCGGGGACGCTGGGTCGCACAGGGTGATGCTGATGAAGCCCATGACGTTCATGAACCGATCGGGAGGTGCGGTACTGAAGGCGGCAAGCATGCATAAGATACCTGCGGAGTGTATAACCGTATTTCACGATGATGTTGACCTTTTACCAGGAGTGGTGAAGGTAAAGCGGGGTGGTGGCAGCGCCGGACACAACGGACTGCGTTCTATAGATGAGGCAATGGGGTGCGAATATTGGAGAGTGCGGCTGGGTGTTGGAAGGCCCGAAATCGGTAGTCTGTCCAACTATGTCCTCTCTGACTTTCATGACCCAGAGCCGGTCGCGCAGGTTGTACACAAAATTTCCTCTAATATCACAACTTTGCTGGATGGACATGTTTCAACCTTTGTATCCCAAGTGCGCTGCTGATCGGGCTTGCATTTCCGGTACTTTGGAAAGCATGTGGTGGGCAGTGTGTACGCAGAGCGCGCCAGGAGGTTTTCATGAGGAATGTCACAAGAGCAATTGTTATGGGGGAATATCTCACGCGGCACATTCTTGCACCAGAAGCACAAAAACAGGCCGTTCCCTCCCCATTTTTGAGATTAGCGCTAGAGTGACATCATCCGCAATGGTAGAATGGCTGTAGACATGTGCGGGGTATGGTATGCCGCTGGCTAGTATATATGAGGAATGCGGGGTCTTTGCGATCCAGAACCACGCCAATGCTGCCCAAAAATGCCTTATGGGGTTGCACGCGCTGCAGCATAGGGGACAGGAGTCCTTTGGAGTCGCTGCTGCCTCAGGCACCGGTGATTTTTCGGTATATCACAGCAGCGGACTCGTGAACAGTATCTTTGGAAAGCCTCAGGAAAGTGCCCTGCAGGGAGATCTTGCAGTGGGGCATGTGCGGTATTCCACAAGCGGGAGCAAACCAGCTGCGCAGCCGATTATAGCGGATTGCAAATTTGGCAAGTTAGCCATAGCACACAACGGCAATCTGACCAATGCTGACAGTCTCCGAAACAATCTCATTAGCAAAGGTTGCAATTTCGCTTCCGACGTTGATACCGAGGTCATAGCGCATCTCATTGCAACCAGCCCTGCAGATTCTTTTATTGATTGCATAGGCCTGGCAATGCGCGAAGTCAGGGGGGCTTATTCTTTAGTCATAATGACCAACAACACTGTAGTCGGTGTCCGAGACCCGGCGGGCGTGCGACCATTGGTGCTTGGCACTGTGGATGGAGCCTACGTTCTGGCATCAGAAACATGTGCTCTAGACATAGTAAAAGCACAATTTGTACGTGACATCAAACCTGGAGAGTTGGTTGCAGTCGATCGTGCGAACAATTTGATCAGCGAAGCTCCTTTCCCCCCATTGAAGAGCAGTTTTTGCATCTTTGAATACGTATACTTTGCTAAGCCTGACAGCGTAGTTGAAGGCCTTCCTGTTTATGAAGTACGCAAGAACATAGGTGCGGAGTTGGCAAAAGAGAGTCCCCCTCCGAGTGGGGTGGACATGATAGTACCTGTACCTGACTCGGGAATACCGGCCGCCATGGGATATGCAGCAAAGTCCGGCATCCCCTTTGAATTTGGCATAGTGCGAAATCACTACGTGGGCCGTACTTTCATCCAGCCAACCGCGGACGGACGTCGCATGGGTGTCGAGCTTAAGCACAGTGCAAATTCCTCCATTCTACGAGGCAAGAGCATAGTCTTGGTGGACGACAGCATAGTGCGGGGAACGACCCTGAGGGAAATAGTGGGGCTCCTGCGCAGTGCAGGCACGAAGCACATACACCTGCGCATCTCCAGCCCACCAACCCTATACTCCTGTTTTTACGGCATCGACACACCAAAGCGATCGCAACTGGTGGCAAACAATCTTTCGCTATCAGAGTTAGCTACAATGCTGCAGTGTGACAGCATCTCCTTCCTCAGCATCGACGGACTTTACAGAGCCACATGCGGAGCAGCGCGCGATGGCGTAGCCCCGCAGTATTGTGATGCCTGCTTCACCGGGCTATACCCAGTAGGTCAGGCAAAAACCGCAGAGTAGGCACCCGTGTTCCTACACACAAGAATCACCGTGCTTTCTGTACATTGCGAGACAGCCAGGCATGATGTCTTCCAACGACTGCTTCATAACCTTCACATTATCGCCGGGCCTGCGCGCCACGATGTCATACTTTGCAAGTTCCAGCTGATCCGCTGTGAAAAGCGGCTCGGCCCTACCAGTTAGAGGCTTAAGCACAAAGGACACAAATCGCGACTCAAGAAAGAATGCTATTATCCTCGCTAACAAAGAAGGCAGCTCCAATATGGGCTTCTGCCGAGACGTGGTCCGCATAATGAACAGGGCCATATCCTTAAGGGAGTATGTTTTTGGGCCACACACCTCATAGATCCTCTCCGAAGCTTTGCCCTCAACCACGTTCGCAACCAGCTCCGCCACCTCATCGACGTATACCGGCTGCAGAAGACCCCGTCCTTCGATGAGGGGCAAAACCGGAAGCACCTTGGCAAGCTTAGCCAGCTTGCTGAAAAAGTGATCATCCGCACCAAACATCACATTGGGCTTTATGATAACCGCATCCTTACAAACGCTCACAACTGTATTTTCCCCTTCGAGCTTGCTTGTAGCATAAACCGAACTCGCAGCAATTTCGCTTCCCATAGCGGAGAAATGGATAAATTTCTTGCCGTATTGCGCCGCAAGTTTTGCCATATACCCCGGCACCGTGACGTGTAAGTACCGCAGCATCTTTCGCCCGGGAGCCATGCTGCCTATCAGATTTATGATAACATCACACTCCGTCACGAGCTGTTCAATCAGGAGAGTATTAGACAAACCCCCCGGCACTATTTGTACCTGCCCGAGATTACCTAGCATTTTAAGCCGCGCAGCCTTTTCCTGGTTGCGAGTAAACACGCTGACGCTATGCCCGCGCTTGACAAGCTTATCTACTACATATCCTCCTACAAACCCACTACCTCCAAACACAACCACTTTTTTCATAACACAGCCATTACAACTCAGCCGACACCCGACATTATCCACATTTAAAATTCCTACGCAATCATATTAGACCTGACACACCCACAAGATCCTCCAGCTCCCACTAGCTGCTCAGAGCAGAAAATCACGCACCATCCTGGGTTCTGCACCCATTGGAAACCCCGGTCCAGCATAACAAAAGGTGAGTATCACTCTGAGAAGATTACGTTAATATTTCATATCCGGAAGGGAGTATCCAAAGATTTCCATGAGCCTATACGCCATCAGCCTCCCCTCTTCGGTTGTAACCATTTTGCAAGCATCAGAATGCGCTTTTAGCATCGTGTTGATGTCGAAGGGATTAGCAAACCTGAACTCCACAGCACCAGATTGTTTACATCCAAGCACATCGCCGCCACCACGCAGCATCAAATCTTGTTCCGCAATGAAGAACCCATCTTGCGAATCGCGCAACACGTTTAACTTGCGGTAAGCCATATGCCCGATAGGACCGTGTAGAAGTATGCAGAACGACTGTTTATCCCCACGCCCTACCCGGCCCCGAAGCTGATGCAATTGCGACAATCCCAACCTCTCCGGATTCTCGATGACAATGATGGTAGCATCCGGAACATCGATTCCCACCTCGATAACCGTGGTTGCCACAAGCATCTTGATGTCCCCCGCGTGGAATGCCCTGATCGATTCGTCCTTGTCTGCCCGCGACAGGGCACCGTGCGATATACCAACGGAAGATCCGAATATCTTTTTGAATAACGCAAATCTATTCTCAACAGAGGCCACATCCGGCTCTTCAGATTCGTTACCATCCCCAATACGTGGGCATATCCAATAAACCTTATGCCCATCAGACATAGCGCTGGCAAGTCTGGAACACACCTCATTTATTCTGCTAACCTGCACAATACTAGTGCGAATAGGACGCCTGCATTTCGGCTTTTCGGTAATTGTCACGCGATCCATATTCCCGTATAGAATTTGCTCCAAAGTTCTCGGAATTGGAGTCGCGGTGATGAATAGGATATCAGCCGATTTACCTTTTTCGATTAACCGCATTCTTTGCAGCACACCAAACCTTTGCTGCTCATCTATAACCACAAGCCGCAAATCACGAAATGCAACGGACTCTTGGAACAAGGCGTGAGTCCCGACGAGTATGTGTATCTTGCCTGCAAGCAGCTCATGCGCCAGGTACAGCCTTTCCTTATCCTTAGTGCTGCCGGTCAGCAATTCAACGCGCACACTCAATCCCTGCACAGCATCCCTAATACGCGTACAGTGCTGCTCAGCGAGCATTTCCGTGGGCACCATTAGTGCAACCTGCCCACCGCTCTCCACAGCGTTCAGTATCGCAAACAGCGCAACTACAGTCTTGCCGCTGCCAACATCACCTTGCAACAGCATGGTCATCTGCTTGTTTGACGCCTGGTCTCTCGTAATGGCTTCAATTGCTGACTTCTGCCCATCCGTAAGTTCAAATCCCAACTTTGCCATAACAGCCTTGCGGTAGGTGCCGTCCCCCACGACCTGGACACCTCTGTTGTTGCGACCCTGCCTTGCAAAGTACATCGCCGCATGGTGACCTAACAATTCATCATACGCCAGTCGCCCCCTGCATAGAGGCACAGCCCTCGGGTCAATGGGGTCGTGGATTGTCTTGATACTTTGCTTCCAGCTATACCAGGCCTTCCGTTGCATTAGGCCGGGGTTGATCCACTCCTGCAAGTCAGGCAGCAAATCCATTACCCCCTTGATTAGCTTATGTATCGCTTTGGAATGCAATCCTTTGGCCGCAGCATATAGAGGCTCCAAACCGCATATCGCTGAAAACTGTTCAAGATCGTCCGTGGCATAGTCTGGGTGAGTAATCTGTAGTCGGCCATATTGGCGCTCTAGCTTACCACTTACCACACATTTGCACCCGGTTTTAAAGACACGCTTTAGGTATTCTCTGGAGTAGTTGAAAAATACCAGCGATATGGCCCCGATTTCCGATTCCAACAGAACCTTGTAAGGTACCCGGCGCATTTTCGGGAACGAGGGCGGAACGTGCCGACGCACCAGTGCAATAAATGTCACTACACGTCCTACGGAGTCCTCGCTCAGCGATAAGTTTGTTCTATCAACATAGCCATGCGGCGCGTAAAGTAACAAGTCTATTATCCTGCAGCCGCCACACAGTTTTTCTAGTAGACTGCCTTTCTCGTTGTTCACGCCCGGGATATTGTATATGCTCGAGAAGATGTTGATATTAGCCTCTTCCTTGCGTATAGCTGTGACATCATGTTTTCGGCTATCGACCAGTGGTTGGGGAATCATGGGTTTTTCAATAGGTAGCGCATGAACATATTGCTAATAATATCGGGCAGCGTTGCAGCATACAAGTCGCTCGATGTCATTAGGGCCCTTAGAAAGCAGAATCACGATCTGCTGTGCATTCTCAGCAAGTGTGGGGAGAAATTTGTGACCCCACTGTCTGCGACAGCACTCACCGGTCAGTACACCTACACAAATAAGGATTTTTTCTCGTTGCAGGCAAGTATGCAGCATATCTCCCTATCAAGAAATTCTGATCTGATACTAGTTGCTCCGGCAAGCGCGAACATTATGGCAAAAGCAGCCCACGGTATATGCGATGAGTTAGCCACAACCGTGCTGATTTGCGCTAAAGTACCAATCGTGATGGCGCCGGCCATGAATACTGCAATGTGGGAAGCAAAAGCCACCGTACGTAATCTGGAGATCCTGAAGCGGGACGATGTGAAAATCATTGAACCGGAGTCCGGCATACTTGCATGCGGTGAGGAAGGTTATGGTAAGATGGCAAGCGTTGAAGCGATAACCGAGTTCATCGGAGATATGGACAGTACCGCCTAGTCGTAGTCCCGTCGGGAATTCCCTTCACTATCGCAGGGTTGGTGTGGTCGCAATTCCTCACATGCATACCAATAGCGGAATGATCGACCAAAACTTCTAGCCAGATCTGGGTGCTGCAGGACAACTACTTCCCAATACAGAATTTCCCAAAGATGTTGTCTAAAATATCATCCCCGTACACGGCACCTGTAACTCTACCTATCTCCTGTAGAGCAGAACGCAGGTATTCCGCCATTATTTCCACAGGCATACCGTCTGTAATTTCAGAGATCGTGCTAGCGGCACTTTGCAGGTGCGCCCTGTGCCGTTGAGATGTGATGAGCAGGTCCCCAGCCTTGGGAAAGTTCCCCATGGCCTTCTTCTGAATTGCAAGAAGCAAGGCATTAATGCCGAGTCCGTTGTGTACAGATATGGGATAGAATTCTCTCCCATGCACTGTTAGCACATCTCCTTCTTCTACATTGTCGGCTTTGCTCAGAACGTAAATTGTCCTATCATCGCCGACATCCTCAAGCACATTGTCAGCAGTAATATCGTCCATTTCGTCATACGGATGAACAACCAACCTGATGTCGGCACACTCAGCTTCCGTCTTGGCACGCATGATACCTTCACGCTCAACAAAGTCCGAACTCTCTCGCATACCGGCGGTATCTACCACTATGAAAGGATATCCCCCAATATCCAAATGTGCCTCCAGAACATCGCGTGTGGTGCCCGGATATTCTGAGACTATAGCCGCATCTCTGCGTATCAGATAATTAAAAAGGGTTGATTTCCCAACGTTTGGCTTCCCCAAAATTGCAACCCTCATGCCATTGCGCAATATCTCTCCTCTATGGCCATCATCAAGGTGCTGCACGAGAGAATATCTGAGTTCCTCGACCCGCACATATATGTTGTCCAACACCTGGGAGGAAATATCATCGGGAAAGTCAATGTACGCTTCCAGGTCGGAAAGTACATCAACAAGCTTGCCCCTCCAGCCTTCATACAGTCTCTCCAACAAACCCGAAGATTGCGCAAAGGCCTGCCGCAGCTGGGCTTCCGTCTCCGCATTTATGATATCTACAATCCCTTCTGCTCTGGTCAGATCTATCTTGCCATTGAGGAACGCCCTGAGTGAAAACTCACCAGGCTCAGCCATGCGGAAAGTCGTCTGCAGCTCCTCGAAAAGTAATCGCACGACTGCCTGGCTACCATGGACTTGTAGTTCTACGACGTCCTCTCCCGTAAAGCTGCCAGGACCCGGAAAATATAACACAACAGCCTGATCTATAGGCCGCCTATCCCTGTCGTACAGGATTTTACAGGTAGCAACTCTGGGATGCACAGTCTCGCGAACACCTAAAAGTGCAATAGACTCCAGTGCGTCTCGCCCCGATATTCGTACCACTGCAACACCAGACTTACCCGCAGGCGTAGACAAGGCAAATATGGTGTCTGCTTGTGACCCCACCTATGACACTCCCCTTAAGATCTCATTGATCGCAACTTTGCTTCTGGTGCGACTATCGATCTTCTTCACTATGACAGCACAATACAAAGAAACCCCGTTTTTGGTGGGGCTGCTACCAGGCACTACCACGGAGTACGGAGGCACGCTGCCGAAAGTAACATTACCGGTCTCCCGATCTACAATTCTCGTAGAAGCACCAATGTATGTGCCCATGGCAAGCACGGACTGTTCGCCTATGACCACACCATCCACTATTTCACTCCTTGCACCGATAAAACACCCGTCCTCAATAATCACTGGTTTACTCCCCATGGGCTCCAACACTCCCCCTATTCCCACGCCACCCGATATATGACAATTCTCTCCTATCTGTGCACAACTACCAATTGAGGCCCATGTGTCAATCATGGTTCCCGCACCTATGTACGCACCTACATTAACAAAACTGGGCATCAACACCACCCTCTCGCCAATATATGCAGACTTGCGCACGAATGCACCGGGAGCAACCCTTATTTTTCGCGCGGTGAAACTGCCCCGGTTCCACTTGGCAAATTTCGCCGGGATTTTATCACACCAGCGCAGCCAATCCAGCGATGGACTGCCCATAAACTGCATATCGTGGGTGCGGAAAAATTCTAATATCGCTTTCTGTAGCCAATGGTGCACTACCCAATTGCCTTGCGGTGTCTTCTCACAAACCCTTACCTCACCCGAATCTAGCAGTTCCATCACAGATTCACTTGCAAGACGTAGTTCCTCCTCAACTCGGAAACCCCCTTCAAAAATCTTGCGCAGAACCCCTATGTCGGTAATGCAATCCATAGCCCCTTACTTGCGGTAATCAATGTGCGCAAGCTAGCATATATTCATTTCTCATACAATCCCCATGTGCGTGTACTACGGGGCACTTGGCTGTTTCTATTTTAACCCATGCCAGGCCCTTTTTATCGCTCACCTCGAAATCACCTCCTGTTCGGTGATAACGTTTGTATAGGGCATAGACACGCCATGGACTAATGTGCTATAGTGTACCTACTGTTCTGCGTTACCGGCACTAGCGCCATGAAGATAGAGTGTAGAAATTGCCACGCAACGTACCGCGTCGCCGGGGATAAGGTTCCTGCTGAAGGCAAAAGAGTCAAGTGCACAAGCTGCGGGCATGTTTGGCTATTTTCGTTAGAAGGAAGTCCGGCTTCGCAGAAAAACAAACGAGAGGTCAAGCAGAGTGCATCTCGAAACAAAAGTCGCTCAAAATTTACATGGAGAGATGCGGTCCTGATCTTGATGATGGTACCTTTGCTGTTTTTCTTCTCTTCCACATTCCAGAAGAAGGTTCCCTACAGATTCAGGAAGATTTACCGCCTGACCGAGATTTACGACACCTCGCACGTTAAGTTGGTGGAGTCCAACGTCAAGGTTGTGGGCGCTGATGCTCAGGGAATGGTTGTAAGGGTCAGTGGAGTAATAGAGAACAAGGCGGTCGACGAGCGTTTCTTCCCGGGAGTGTACCTAGTTTTCTATGACAAAGACGCTAATAGCGTGCTGTCCCAGAAAGTGGAAGTAAACAAATATCAGCTTATCCCTAGTCAGGGCAGGGTACAGTTTGAAAAGACTGTCACTGGCGTACCGCGTGAAGTGTCGACCGTGAAAGTGAAGGCAGGCAATGCCTTTGAGGTCCTGTTCTACTGAAATGATCCCGGAGTTCACGGTAACTGAGATCACAGATATAGTGCAGAGAATGGTGCATGACACGTTCTACTGCGTTAGGATACGCGGCGAGATTAGCGGGTTGTCAAAGCCAAGTTCTGGGCACGTGTACTTGTCACTTAAAGACGCTAATTCCGTCATCAACGCCGTGTGCTGGAATGGCACAAGACTGAAAGCCCAGTTTGAGAATGGGTTAGAGGTCATATGCACCGGGCACCTTAGCACCTATCAGTCGAGGTACCAACTCGTAATAGAGGAAATGGTGCTTGCAGGTCAGGGCAAGCTTGCGGCCCTGCTCGAGGAGCGCAAGAAAAAACTCGCGCAGGAGGGGTTATTCGACCCAGCTCGTAAGAAGCCGTTGCCGCTCTTGCCAATGAAAATAGGGGTCATCACGTCCCCGACTGGTGCGGTGATTCGAGACATAATAGACCGAGTCAAGCATAGATTCCCGACTCATGTTGTGGTGTGGCCGGTCCAGGTGCAGGGATCGCACGCCAGCGCAATGATCATCGAGGCAATTTTGGGGTTCAACAGTCTGCCAGAACCTCCTGATGTTATAATTGTGGCTAGAGGCGGTGGTAGTATTGAAGACTTGTGGCCGTTTAATGATGAGGAGCTTGCCAGAACAACCTCAGCGTCCAAGATACCTATCGTTTCCGCTGTGGGGCATGAAACAGACTTCACCTTAATCGACTATGTAGCAGACGTGCGGGCCTCTACTCCAACTGCTTCCGTTGAGATAGTATTGCCTGAAAAACAACAGCTCGCAGAAAGCATTGCCTTGAAGGTGACAAAGATAAGAACCTGCCTGGAGGCGATGCTCAAAGCAAAGGCACATCATTTGCTAAGGCTCCATGGGGTGCTAAACGAGACAAGACACAGAATAGATGAAGTGGGCCAGAGAGCACTGGCATATCAGGCAAGAATCAGGGTATTGCTGCAAATCATACTGCTTAAGAAGAAGCAACACCTGGAAAGCCTGATGAGGAGGATCAGCTACTACGACAAGGAACACATCTTGTCCGTGGGCTACACAATAACCTACGACAGCGAAGGAAAGCGCCTCAGCTCTGCAGATACCATCTCCCCCAATGACATCATAACCGTGGAGTGGAAGGATGGAAAGCGCAAAGCCGTGGTCTTAGCATAGGGCCTCAACCGAGGCTATGCCATGCTGAGAAACTGCAGCAATGCCCCTCCACCGGTAGAAATGTACGAGAAGTCTCGCTCAGAATATCCACAAGATTTAATAGCAAATATGCTGTCGCCCCCTCCTACGACGGTTTCAACTCCCTTTTCTCGTGTGAGACGTACTAGTTCGCGTACAAGACCGAACGTCCCACTGGCGAAGGCGTCACGCTCGAATACCCCCATGGGGCCATTCCAGAATATGGTCTTGCATTTCTCTAAAGCTTCCACCACCCGTGCCGAAGTTTGGCTTCCTATATCGAAAATGCAATCTTGTTCGCCCACCTCCGTGTTTGCTTTCACGCAGGCGTTGCCATCCATGCTTGGCGCTACGACGTGATCTACAGGCAATATCACACTACAACCACTTGCACTCGCGGAGTCCAGTACGGTGCGCACATGGTCGGCACAGGGCTCGTACATCGAGTTACCAATCTTATATCCCCCGGCATGCAGGAAGCTGTTCGACAAGCCACCACCCAATATTAGAAAATCAACTTTCTTGGCAAGATTACACAGCATCAGCACCTTCGAAGATGTTTTTGCACCCCCAATCACCGCGGCAACAGGATGCTTGCTCACCACCCCACCAAGGTGGTGTAGTTCGTCCTGCAAATTCAGACCCGCAAACGCAGGCAGAAATCCTGTCACAGCGTCAATCGAGGCATGCTTCCTGTGCGAACAGGCAAAGGCATCATTGACGTACAAGTCACCCAAAGTGGCCAGTTGCTGTGCAAAAGTTGGGTCGTTTTTCTTCTCACCCTCGTAAAACCTGAGATTCTCCAGCAGAATAGCTGCCCCCCAAGGCAATGCATCTATTGCCGCGTGCACAGCGTCTCCGACGCTATCCCCGATAAACGCCACGGGAACTCCCAGTACCTCACTGATAGTGTCCACTAGTGGCGCGAAGGAGAAGTTCATGTCCCTGCCATCTGGGCGACCAAGATGGGAAATCATGACAACCTTGGCCCCGGACTTGACTAGGTGGCACACGGTGGGCGCGGTTCTCTCTATCCTGGTTTTATCCTGTGGTTGCCCATGTTCCATTGGAACGTTGAAATCGACCCTCAACAAAACCCTGCGTCCCTGGACGCTAGAGTCCTGCATCTTGGGCAGTCTTATAATCTTTTCCATCACGACATCCGGCCATCAAAGGCACCCTACACTACGGCGATGTGGAGTGCCACCCCGCAGTGTAACACGCACCATTGACAAGACAAGCCCTAATTGCGCGTTCCTCGGATACACAGCCTTGCCGACATATGTGGAAGTTCGATAGCATCCCCCGCAACTGATTACAGTGTTTAAAAGTACTAAATCTATCAACATTGGCCACTTGCCCCACTACTGTAATATTCCCCTTATATTAGGAACTGTCCTCACAGAGCTACGCTATGATGTGTCGTAGCCATGGTCTCGAAGTAGGAGAAAAAAATATGAGTCGTCCAGTAAATTTATGAAAGATCTGTATGACGTGTATAAGCCACGCTCTCCAGCTGACATTTACCTGGACAAAATCAGCCATACAAGCCCATATCCATTACATAGCCCCTTGTATTATCATCCCAATATTATGCATTATTTAACTATGGAAAGTGTATGCTCGGCTGAATAGCGAATCAATTTTACGGGTAGAGTTGTATGCAGCAGTACGTACCTACGGGTGCCCATGGGAATTCCAACTCACTTAAGGTGCAGTGGGAAGTGGTAAAGCACCAGAAACACAGTAATGGTAGTTTGTCCCAGGTGTCCTGCCTGTACACCATCAAAGCGTACAGCGTGGATGGCGTGCTCTCTTTCAGCGCAGAACCTGTAAAAAGCGTCTTGCTACGGCTTAACCTCTCAGTAGACTGCATACTGCTTAACAAGGCCGTAAACATAGAGGTGTTAGACGGCGTGTCCTTTAGTAAATTCGCTAGCAAAAAGAAAAGTTATGCTTCCCGTCTGCAAGATCTCTCTAAGCACTTCGAAAGCGGTCTCGGGATAGTCTTGCCAAACAGCATTAAAGAAAGCTTCACAAAAGAGTTTGAGGAGGCATCTAGGCTTCTGAAGAGCTCTTTCAGTATCTAAACCCTTCCTAGCCCAACATCGGGCTGATCTTCAATTAAGTATCTGATATTCAGCACAGCGGCGCCGGTTTGCGCTGGCATTAATACTTAAAAAATTCATAGAAGATATAAATTTTTTATCAATCCGCCCACCAATCTCGTGATCCAGGAGCACGCGTGTACTCTACTATCGTGCAGTTTTTACAGCAGTCACCAGGGATGCCTCTTGTGCTCTGTGTGGCAGTTGTGGTCTTCAGCATATTAGAAAAGGTCGTGAACGAGGCGTACTCAGGACGTGCACGTGTGGGGCCACAGTTTGGCAGCCGACCAGCTCGCTCGCATGAGCTAGCAACCACAAAAGAAGCTGATGCATTCTCGCCCTGTGTTACGCACTCCGGACCTCAAGCTATGCGTGAAGCCGCCCATGGCGGCCAGTGGGACTTGCCTGCATTTAGTGACACGCTCGCACGTGATGACCCAGCAATCCCACAGGAGCCCTCTCCAGGGGGGAGGACCCCATCAAGCCACAGCAGCAATGTTGTTTCGGTCCCGGGCCGCCCTAGCAGCGTTGGCCCAGTGATGCCCTCGTACACGCAGGCAGCTTGCGTGATAGTGGGTGAGGAGCCCGCAACAGTGTACCTCCCAGAAATGAAGCAGCCAGGCTCTGAAGTGGCAGAGCCACCTGTGCAGGAAAACGCAACCTCCAGAGCTGCTGAGCAAAGTGTGCATCAGCCCATGTGCGGCTTCGCAAGAGACTGCACGGAGAGCAAAGAGGAGGACCTCGACTTACCAGCAACGCATGCTAGCGCACCACAAGTCAACACCTTAATCCAAGAGGCCGTGGTAGAGCTGGTGCTCGTAGATTCAATTGCAATGCCGCTGCCCTCTAGGTAGAATCGCACATCTGCGTTTCTCATCTAGTTCATCTGGGCCGTGAACTTCGTCAAGATGCACAGCAATGCAAACGACTTCGTCATCATAGACTGCAGAAACATCAGTGATTCAACTAACATTGACTACGGCAAGATAGCGCAAAGGAGAACCGGGATCGGCTGCGATCAGGTGGTCACCATAAGACGTTCTACTGACGCAGATTGCACCATGATCATACACAATGCCGACGGTAGTCAGGCGGGAATGTGTGGGAATGCGGCGATATGTGTAGGTCAGCTGCTGATGAACGAATCAGGAAGTAATACAGCGTCCATAGAAGTAGGAGAACGCATCGTTGTTGCAAACAAGACGGAAACCGGGGGCGTAAGGGTCAATATGGGCAAGCCGAGGCTCGCCTGGCAGGATATACCAGTTGCTATACAGTGCGACACCCTATCCATCCCGCTTTCGATCGGGACACTACCTCCACCTGCAGGGGTCAGTATGGGTAACCCGCATGTCGTGTTTTTCGTCAAATCGGTGGCAGATTGCAATCTTGAAGCATGGGGCCCAATAGTGGAAAATCATCCCCTGTTTCCACAGAGAACAAATGTGTGTGTAGGACAAGCCATCTCGAGAGACAATATTCTCCTAAGAGTATGGGAAAGGGGTGTAGGAGAGACGCATTCCTGCGGCAGTGGCACTTGTGCTACACTCGTAGCCGGAGTTCGACTGGGCCTTACAAACAGATGTTGCACCGTAAATATGCCCGGTGGAGCTCTGTTTACGGAATGGCAAGCAAGCGGTGATACGGTAATCAGTGGACGGGCCATAGAATCCTTCCGGGGCGTCTTGAGTGAGATCTGCAAAGTTTTCTAATTACAGGCGCTGCGTGTGGACGTATAATCCGGGTGTGTGGTCCAAAGTTTTGTGTTATGCAGGTACTTCCACCTATGGGAAGTGTGATTCCAATTAGCGCGGCTTTGGCCCCGGTGCGTTTTCGATGGCATGTTGAATTGTGTTTGCGATGTGCGTGTTATGGGTAGGAAGGTTGTTTGGGGTGTCTCGTTGCTGACGAAGTTCACAGCATCGGACAGTCTCGCGTGGTTGTGTCGTGCTGGTCCCCGGCGTGTTAGTGATTTGCTAACAGCTGCATTGCCTTGGAGCCTCCGGTGCGAGTGTCACGCAAGGTGCCATGGACCAGCTGTCGATGCTGGGCAGCTCTTCATCAGAGGCCCAATTAGGGCTCGGGGACCTCAAGCGGTACCAGCTGTAGTCGCAGAGGAGGCTGTTTGTAAGCACGGAGTTGGTGGCGCGCCTTGGTCGTTGAGGATTGTGTGCCCTTTTCCTTGTCTAAAGAGGGCTTTGCAAAAATGCAATTTTGTCTTAGAACTTACCAGTAGCGCTCACAGTCTTATGTGGAGTTTTGTCTTACCTATCGGGTGAAGTATGAGGAGAATTATTTCTTTCTTCCAGGGCGGTGTTGGGTCGTTGTGTTCGAAGGTTTTTAGCTCGCTCCCAGGTGCGGGGGAGGTGCTTGAGCTCATTCGGAACGGCCGAGTGTCCATCAGGGAGGGCATGTCATCGATAAGAGACAAATCCAAGTGCCTACTTGCCACCAACATGGATCTCGGCTTATACCACTTTTACAGAGGCAACGTCCAAGATGCTAAGGCGAGATTTTGGTTGATCAGTCTGGTGAGACCAAAGCTTCCGGATGTGTATTACAATATTGGTAGGTGTCACCTGGTGCTGCGAGACATAGGAAAGGCGGTCAAGAGTTTTGAGAGGGCGTTATCTTTGGATAAAGCACACAAAGAATCTGTGTATTACCTACAAAAAATTGAATCTCCCGACAGCATTTCTGAAATACCGGAAAATATAATCAGGCAGCATTTTAACTACACAAGTGAGTATTTCGTTGAGCACTGGCTCATAGCGCAAAATTACAGAGGACACGAATACGTACGGTCCTTGGTGATGAACTTCCTCGGCAGCAGGTTCTCTGAGCTCGAGGTCCTGGATTTGGGGTGTGGTACCGGGATATGCGGTCAGTTTTTGAAGATGAAGGGCATAGGCCGTCACATCACCGGCGTCGACATATCTCGCAGGATGCTCGACATTGCGAGAAAGTGTTTCGTACAGGGACGTCAGGCCTACAGCGAGCTGCTGTGCATGAACATGTTCGAATTCTTGAAGAATAACAAGAAGAAGTACGACGTTATTGTGGTGACCGAGGTGCTACACTACTTCGGAGGACTGGGCGAGGTGCTGCGGATGATATGCGGGGCGCTGGCTAAGGGTGGTATGTTGGTTGCGCTGGTGCGCGAAGGTGGCGGACAAAGGTACAGGTTCGTCAAAGAAGGTGACTTTTTTTACCATTCCGGGGCATACGTTCAGCAGCAAGTGGAGAAGTTGGGGTTACACCTGAGTTATGTAAATCGGTGTAAGATATATGGAAATCGGGTAGATGGATTGCTGTTCGCGGTGTCTCATGGAGATCTTGCCGGAGCGGCTGCCAACGCGGCTAATGCGTCTACTGCATGATGCACCTCTGCGCGAAGAGGGTTGCAGGTGTACGGTGTGCATGGTGTTTTGTGGAAGCACGGTGCTTGCGGCTTGTGGCGCTCTTTGGGTTCCGTTTATTGACAAGCAGATTTGCCTTTTCTATCATTGCTGATATCGCGCGGTTGTGGTGGAAATGGTAGACACGCAGCGTTGAGGTCGCTGTGGCCGCTTTAGGCCTTGGAAGTTCGAGTCTTCTTAACCGCATCATTCATGGATCCGAGTGTAATGGGCAGTCCAGTTGGCGAGGCTTTTGGCCTCGGTAATAATCTTGTAGTAAGGTCAGTGCTGGAAATAAGGCGTCGCGCGCCGGTTATGCTCCATCATGACTCCAGGTATGCGTTGGTCTTTGCAAGCGAGCTACTTGAAGAACACTCTCTGACCGCACTTTCCTCGCTTTCTGACAGAATGTACTTGCTGCTGACCGCTAATAGGACAGAGTTCATCTCTGGAAGACGTGTGCTCTCCAGAACGCCGGTAGCCGGACTTACACTCGCGGAGATCCACGCTTTCTTGACTGCATGCCCCAGCGCTTTGCCCAAGACACAGATAGTAGACAGTGCCAACCCCTTGGATGATTATGCGATAGACCTAATGAAATTGGCAACGGTCCTGCCATCTGCCCTAATTGTGGACATGGACTTTACAGACGATGAAGCTATGAAACTGTGGTGTACGCAGAATAACATTCTATCCCTGTCATACACTACGTTCTGTGGCTACCATGAGGGATACAGCCTCCATGAAGTTTGCAGATCGGACCTTTTCCTGCATGACCACATAGCGTCAAAAATACTCGTATACCGGTCAAACATGGTGGAGCCAGAACACTACGCTATAATCGTGGGAAATCCCGACTTTCGGAATCCCACAGTGCGATTGCATTCCTCATGTTACACGGGCGACCTTCTGGGGAGTTTGGCATGCGATTGTCGGGGGCAGCTGCTGCTGGCTGTACAGCTACTAGGCAGCACGGATGGGGGAGTAATATTGTACATCTCACAGGAAGGACGCGGCATCGGGATCGCAAACAAGATACGGACCTACAACCTGCAAGGGCAAGGGCTGTTCGACACTGTCGACGCCAACAGATTTTTGGGATTCAATGATGATGAAAGGGTCTTCCTTCCTGCAGCTTCTATCCTAAAAGCCTTAGGAATTACCGAATTCAAAATGTTAACAAGCAACCCAAGTAAAGTCCTGGGTATGCGCCAGCATGGGTTTAATGTTACAGAGATGGTACCACTCTCGGTAGAAGCCAATCCTCATAACAGTAGTTATTTGAAAACAAAAAGAAAACGGCTTGGTCACGTTGATTGCGGATGATTTTCCTGTTAACTTGATATAAATAAAAGCGTTGTAGGTTGTGTTCGTGTATTATGCGGACATATCGCATATCTCCGAGGAGGTTTTCCTGACCTCCTGTTTTGATTTCGGCAGGTTTGTATGGGCATTTTTGGGTTCGTGAAGAAGGGTGGTGACGCTGCTGTCTCAGCGGACACCAAAGACTGGTACCATGACAGGTATAGTTCGGTCACGGTGCAACGGAACATTCTTCTCTTCCTTGTTGTGCTATCCGTATCCTGCATTGCGGTGAGCACTTTCGTTATCTTTAGAATAGGAAAGACCAGAACGATTGAGCCGTTCGTGGTCGAGATAGAAAAGAAGTCGGGCATCACCACGTTAGTGAACCCAATTACAGTAAAACAGTACTCCGCAGATGAGGTGCTGAGTAATTACTTCATCATCGAGTATGTCCGAGCGCGGGAGCTTTATGACCCAAACAACTTCCAATATAACTACTACACCAAAGTGCGTCTGCTTTCTGCGCAGGAGGCTTACGGCGAGTTTCGTAACTGGATAAGACCCAGTAACCCTTCGAGCCCGATGGCGTTATATTCTGATGTAGTATCCGGCACTCTGAAGGTGCGGTCGTTGCAGCACTTAAGCGCGGGAAATGTGCAAGTGCGATTTTCTCTAGAATTTACTAACCACAGTGGATCTGTTACCAAGAGGGACAGAATAGCCACTCTATCCTTCAAATACTCCTCTCTTGAAATGAACGACCAAGATAGGCAGGTGAATCCCCTGGGATTTCAGATTACTTACTATAGGGCAGACGATGAATTTTTATAAAAGCTTGGTTGCGTTATCAACTGTGTTGGCTGTTGTTTTCGCTGGGGATTCGACTCGGGCTATTGCTGCTGGAAGGGATGCGCCTATATCTGTGGATAGTAGGATCAAAACTTTTGTGTACAGTCCGAACGAGATATTCACGGTCGTGTTTAATTACGGATACCATTCCTACATAGAGTTCTCCAAGGGCGAAACCATAAAGGTGATGGCTATGGGGGACAGCACTCACTGGAAGGTAAAACCTGTAGATAACAAGCTGTTCATCATGCCGCTGGAGAGGGAAGGCACAACCAATATGCTGGTCGAAACCAATAAGGGGCGCAGTTATGCTTTTGACCTGGTGTCAAGGTCTAGCCCTAGCGGCACTGCAGGAGCGGCTGTCGCGCAAGGAACTGATGCTATCGGCATGGCAGGATCTCCGTTGTCAGATCTTGCGTATGTTGTGCGCTTCTACTACCCCGATAGCAACAGGGAGTTTGACCTATTGAACGTTGATGTGTTAGATCTCTCGGCTCCAAGCCTGGTGAGAAGTCCTGCTAAGACAGGCGAGGTTACTATAAAGCCTAACGGTACCAGTAAAAATTACGAGTTTTCTGCCAGCAGCGCAGAAGAACAGATAGTGCCGGTGATGACATTCGACGATGGGCTGCTTACGTATTTTCGGTTTCATGAAAACAATAAGGTAATCCCGAAAATATTCTCTGTGGGAAGGCATGGTAAGAAGAAGGTGCCCTGCAGGATGTTGTTGTTGAACGGCTATGTCATAATCGAAGGGGTGCACAAAGAGCTACACCTTGATTACGGCAATAGCAGTGTTGGAGTTGTGAATAAGGTGCTTTGAAAGTTTATACAGTTGAGTTTAGGCAATGTCAGAGGAAACCAAGGGCGGTGGCGGCTACGATGATGGCATGGAGGAAAATGTCAACGTAGTCGGGGTACACAAAAGCAAGAAGCTATTCATAGTTTTGGTGGCATGCGCTGTTACTGGGATAGGGTACTACGTTTTCTTCCACAGTGATGACGCAAAAGAGCAAGCTGAAGAGCCTCGTCAAGTTGTGGAGAAGCAGGAGAACATAGATAAGCTGCTCAAAGAGTCAGAAGTTCCCGCACAGGAGACTGCACCCAGAATTATGACCCCACCTCCAAAGCTACCAGAGCTACCTCCCCTAGTCATGCCTAGCACCCCTGAGTTGCCAACACTGACTAGAATAAGCAAGAAGAAAAAGGAGGAGGCTGCTCCTGTGGAAGTTGAGGAAACTAAGGAACTGCTGCCTCCCACCGTTAATAAAAAAGAGATTGAGCCAGAACCCTCTTTTGATGACGATATGGCTCATAATATACCTATGCCATACGGCCAAGTTGGGCCGGCACCGGACTATTCTTCATCGTCCTCCTACGGGTACGATAGGGAGAGACGTGGTGCGCCTATGATCGCGTTGGGTGGTGGCGCCACCGAAGGGGGGGCCGAAGCCAGCGATTCGAGTGTTGATAGCCGTTTCAAGTCGTGGGACACACTCGAAGGCACATCCTCACCCAGCGTCAGGGCGACCAAGGTCGGGGATCCCGGGCACGTGATTCTCCAGGGGCATATGATAGACGCAGTGCTGGAAACAGCCATCAACTCTGACATGCCTGGAGTGCTAAGAGCCATCGTATCCAGAGACGTGTATGCTGAGGCTGGTAATGATGTCATGATACCCAAGGGATCTAGATTGATAGGTAGTTATTTCTTCGACGGCGCTGGAAACAGCACCAGAGTCACCGTGAATTGGTCCAGGGTAATCTTGCCCCATGGTATAGACATTCAAATAAACTCTGGAGGCACGGATGAGCTGGGGAGAAATGGTACCTCAGGGGTTGTAGATAGTAAGGTCGGAAGCGCTCTGACATCCACAATTTTGCTAGCCGGGGTTTCTCTGGGTACTGCACTCGTAACCTCAAAGATACCTGAGGTCGGCGGAGAGCCCATCAAGACTAAGACTACTACTGGCTCGTCTACCAGTACTACTAAGGAAGGAGAAGGGAGCGGGAAGACGTCCGCTGCAGAGACAACTACTCTGCCAGTCAAGATCGTCTCGGATGCTGTGAAGGATTTCTCTGAGTCCATCAAGTCCTTAATTAAGAAGTACTCTGATGCCAAGCCAACCATTTATGTTGACCAGGGAACTATAATGAAGGTATTTGTGAACCAGGACATAGTATTCCCTAAGGACGCCATAAGGAGGTAGGGGTACAAGGTGGAAGGAATGAGGTGAATCAATCCCTCGTCGTGGGGGGTACGTTATGTATTGGGTGTTGTGTGTGCTTATATGACAGTAGGATACGCTGCGTTAGAGACATATTTGGAGCCCTTACAGGACATTTTCAACGAGGAAGGTGTCAACGAAATCTCAATCAATAAAGCAGGAGAGGTTTGGGTAGAAAACAAGGGGGATATACGGTGCGAGAAGGTTGAGAGTCTCACGCTGTCCCACCTAAAAGCCCTGGGCAGGCTGGTTGCGCAGGCAACCGAGCAGCAACTTAGTGAGGAGACCCCTCTTTTGTCCGCGTCTCTCCCCAACGGGTTCCGTGTGCAGGTGGTTTTTCCACCGGCGTGTGAGAGCGACAAGGTAGTGCTGTCTATAAGAAAGCCCTCTACGGTGCAGTTGTCCTTGGACGACTACGAAAAGATGGGTGCGTTTTCTCATGTAGCTAAGCATGCAGACGCAGTTAGAGATGTAAACAAGGAGCTAGATACCCTGCTCCAGCAAGGAGATATCAAGCGTTTCATAGAGCTTGCCGTCATAAGTAAGAAGAATATTGTGGTTAGCGGTGGTACATCAACCGGGAAAACCACGTTCACAAACGCAGCCCTTCGCGCGATCCCCAAGGAAGAGAGAATAATAACGGTAGAAGACTCCAGGGAAATAGTGCTGAGCCACGCAAACAGAGTGCATTTGCTTGCATCTAAAGGTGGACAAGGGCGCGCTAAGGTCACCACCCAGGATTTGATAGAGGCGTGTCTGAGATTAAGGCCTGATAGAATAATCGTTGGGGAGTTGCGGGGTGCAGAGGCGTTCAGCTTCTTGCGGGCAATTAACACTGGGCACCCTGGTTCTATATCAACGCTGCACGCAGACACCCCAAAAATGGCTATAGAACAGCTTAAGCTTATGGTAATGCAGGCGGACCTGGGACTTCCACCTGAGCAAATAGTTAACTACATAACTAACATAGTGGATGTAATAATTCAACTGAAGAGGGAATCGGGGGGGGTAAGACACGTTGCGGAGATCCTGTTCACCAAAAGTTCACAGGGCCATGCTTAGACTTCAGACTGTGGGGTTGCCCGACGTAGAAGTCTTCCCGTTAGTAAGCCATGCACAGTAGCTCTAATCACATACGAAACGTCTTAGTGCTCGTCTTCGGGCTCTTTTCCATTCTGGAGTTTTGCTTCTACATCTCCGGGGCGCTTTTTGTTCTGTCCATGTGGGGGCTTGAGTATTTGGACTTCAACGCTCTTAACCCAAGCATAGCCGACTTTCCCATGCGGTTGTGGCCCACAATCTTCAATTATATTCAAGGTTGGTGGGTCAATCCGAAGCTTTATGGCGTCACCAATTCGTTGAAGCTATGGCTCTCTTTTTTCGCGCCTATAGGTTTGCTTGGTGTCGTATGTTGGAACACGCGACATATTCTGATGGAATGGCGACCCTTCAAGAAGAAGGAGGCATTGCATGGTGACTCCAGATGGGCGTCTGAGCGGGATATACGGAAAATAGGCCTGCGGAGTAGGAAAGGGATCCTGCTCGGAAAAGACCAGAGGGGATATTTAGTCGCAGACGGGTATCAGCACGCACTGCTCTTCGCACCTACAGGTTCCGGTAAAGGTGTAGGGTTCGTGATTCCAAACCTCCTGTTCTGGGAGGACTCTTTGATAGTGCACGACATAAAGCTGGAAAACTATGACCTCACCAGTGGGTGGAGGAAGAAAATTGGCCAGGAGGTCTATGTATGGAACCCAGCTCAGCCAGACGGCATAAGTCACTGTTATAACCCGTTGGATTGGATAAGTACTAAGCCCGGTCAGATGGTGGACGACGTGCAGAAGATAGCAAACCTGATCATGCCTGAGCAGGACTTCTGGTACAACGAAGCTCGTAGTTTGTTCGTGGGAGTCGTGCTGTATCTGTTGGCGGTACCGGAGAAGGTCAAGTCGTTCGGTGAGGTTGTTAGAACCATGCGTAGCGACGATGTGGTCTACAACCTGGCTGTCGTTTTGGATACCATAGGAAAGAAAATTCACCCAGTCGCATACATGAACATAGCTGCCTTCCTGCAAAAGGCAGACAAGGAGCGGTCTGGTGTTGTATCGACGATGAACTCATCGCTGGAACTGTGGGCTAACCCCCTGATTGATACCACCACCGCGTCTAGTGACTTTAACATACAGGATTTCAAGAAGAAGCGGATCACCGTGTACGTTGGGGTAACACCTGACAACCTGACTCGGCTCCGGCCTCTGATGCAGGTGTTTTACCAACAAGCGACTGAGTTCTTGTGTAGGGCGCTGCCTTCAGAGGACGAACCATACGGGGTACTCTTCATGATGGACGAGTTCCCAACTTTGGGTAAGATGGAGCAATTCCAAAGCGGTATCGCGTACTTCCGTGGTTATAGGGTAAGGTTGTTCTTGATCATACAAGATACTGAACAGCTGAAGGGAATATACGAGGAAGCGGGGATGAACTCCTTCCTGTCGAACTCCACATACAGAATTACGTTTGCAGCAAACAACATCGAAACTGCAAACCTGATCTCTCAACTTATAGGTAACAAGACTGTAAGCCAGGAGTCACTTAACAGACCGAAGTTCTTGGACCTGAACCCTGCGTCGCGTTCCCTACACATTTCTGATACACAGCGGGCTTTGTTGCTGCCTCAGGAAGTTATTATGCTTCCCAAAGACGAGCAGATTCTCCTGATCGAGTCCACGTACCCTATAAAATCGAGGAAGATTAAGTACTACGAAGACAAGAATTTTACGAAAAAACTACTCAAGAGTTCGTTTGTCCCAACACAAGAGCCTTATAACCCAGAAAAGGCAAGAGCGAATAAGCTTGTGGAGGAGGAGGAAGGGGCCGTATCGGAAGAGATGTCACAGACAGAAGATGAGCAGGCGGCTCTACCATCTATGGAGGATAGTCCCACAGAGGCAGAGGGCGGTGATCTCACAGAGGAGCTAGAGGATTTCACACATAGTGAAGACAGTGAGTACCTGGAAGGCCTAGACGAAATAGAGGAAGAAGACGAATTGCTCGACGCTGCAGGTCTGGATGATGTAAGCGATGAGGACGTCGACCACTATGATGAGGAAAGCAACTTCGGCAGCTATGAGCGGAATGCTGGCTGGGATGAAGATCCAATAGCTGATGAGGCAGATAGAGTAAAAGATGCTAGCTGGGATGAAGATCCAACAGCTGGTGGGGCAGGCAGCGTGGAAGAAGACGAAGCTCTCCCCGATGAAGACTTTGCAACATATGACACAGGTTTCGAGGATCCGTATCCAGAAGAGGAGGCAGGAGCGCCCGATGATGCCGCTCAGGATGACCAGGAGGGGGATTCACGACCCTAAGGTTGCGCCCTTGTATTCATTCCGCGTCGCATCCCCGGGGGTTTTTCAGCTTCATCAAGCGTCTTATTAGCGCCCCTGTAGCCTCGATGTGATGTCCTTTAGTGCGCTACAATTCTCCTGCAGAGTGCGCCGTAGTTTGGCATCTTGGCAGGCCCTTGAAACGAAGTCGCCGCTGCGCATTTTATACTCAGCGCTTTTGCATCTCTAGCCTTACGTGATTGTCTATGAGCCTGTCCCCCGGCGATACATCAGGCAGTAATTAGCTTCATCTCATGCAGACAGCCCAAGTGCGCCAGCTCCGGTGCTATTCCAGCACCAATCATAACCTCGAAGGAGCGGCCTTGCGGGTAACAGAACACCCCTGCATAATACCACCTGCTCCGAGAATAAATTTGCTTCCGCTATGGTTCTGCAGTAATGAGAGGCAGCGCGTAACCCCCTCTGGTAGATTAAGCTTTGACCCCGGTGCTCATTGATCTGAGGAATACACTCATAAACTCCGGCAGAGCAACCAAGCTGCATAACACAAATATTATTCACCTGCCCAGACTTGAAATACGCGGCCATAGCCTGTATATCCCCTGATGCAATTCATCGGTAGCCATGACACCGGCGTTTTATACCGATGCATCTAAAACATCTAGGTGAAATCCATTCCGCGTCGTTCTACCAACACCAGGTAACCCCTGGTGCAGAATAATAGACACGTCATTTACCCCACTATCGCGCAGATTCATAGCCTAGGTAGCACCCTGAGAGCCATGGCCAACATGCACAACCTTTTGTCGACTAAGCTGAAATCGGTGTGGGATACACCCTTATGCAAGTCTCCAAAGGTAACTTTCCCACCACATCAAGTCGCAAGCACCACAGTAGGCCCCTTCGCTCGAAGAAACTCGCCTCCGATTCGCCCCACTAATTAGCCTTGACCCCTAGATGGCAGTCGCATATCATGGTGAGGCATAATTGTCTCCCATTTTATGACCCATTTCGTCACAGACAGGTGCATAAAGTGCAAGTACACGGATTGTGTTGAGGTATGCCCGGTGGATTGCTTCTACGAGGGCAACAACATGTTGGTTATCGACCCGGACCAGTGCATAGATTGCGGAATCTGCATACCAGAATGCCCGGTGGAGGCTATAGCAAGCGATGAATTCATGGGGGACGTCCTTACTCTGGATGACAGCGCGCTTAATGATCAGCAGAAGAATTTGAAGCACTTTTACGAGCTGAACGCCAAGTTCTCCAAGCAGTGGAAGAACATCACCTCCTCTAAGCCTCCTATGGAGGATGCAGAAAAGTACAAAGACGACCTGAACAAGGCACAGTACTTCAACGACAACCTGTAAGGCGCTGCTGTCACGCCTTATCGGCTCGGGGCAAAAGACGCCCGCATCATAGCCTCAATTGGTTTGCGAGCACCAACCAGAATATCTTCGCTTATACTTACCTCTGGCGACTCCTCCGCAATGCACTTGTACAACTTTTCGAGAGTGTTGAGTCTCATGTACGGACACTTGCTGCAGGCATCGCAACCCTGTCGGGAGCCGACTACGTAGAACTTGCTTCCCGGGGACGCTTTCTTCATTTGGTATATTAGCCCCTCCTCAGTAAGCACAATAAACTCCGATCCGGGGTGCTCAGCAGTATACTTCAGCAAATGGGCGGTAGATCCTATACAGTGAGCGTATTTCAGCAGGTTTCCTGGACACTCTGGGTGTGCAACGACATGGGCATTTTCGTGCCGCACTGTCAGGTCCACAAGGCTTGCCTCGGAGAAGCTCTCATGTACAACGCAACTACCGTGCCATAATAGCATTTCCCTTCCGGTTTTTTGCTGCAAAAATTCCCCTAAGAATCGATCCGGCGCAAACAATATCTTTCTGTCTTTTGGAATGTCACTAATTATTTTCGCAGCATTTGAGGAAGTGCATATTATGTCTGAGTAGCACTTAACCTCAGCAGAAGAGTTGATGTAGGTAACGGCGACGTGATCACCGTGCGCCTGTCTAAATTTTTTAAAGTCCTCCCCGCGGCATGAGTCCGCAAGCGAGCATCCAGCTTTCATATCAGGAATTATAACCTTCTTGCCAGGATTTAAGATCTTGGCCACTTCGGCCATAAAAAAAACCCCACAAAAAATTATGAAGTCTGCACCAGTTGTGGCTGCCTTTCTTGATAGCTCCAGAGAGTCCCCCACAAAATCAGCAATTTCCTGTATTTCATCTTCCTGATAGTAGTGCGCCAAAATGACGGCATTTTTCTCCTTGGCGATCTCTCTAATCTCGCTCAACAAGTCGCTGTAATTATCTGACATCTTGGCAGGCACGTTCGCTATTCAACGCTAGAAGCATACCAACAAAATTGTTTTTTTATAACTTAAATAAGCTATGTTCCTGGAGTTTTGTCGCCGAGCATCCCATAATGGACCTTACAACTCCAAGCATGCTCGTACCGAAGAGGAAGATGTTGCAGTTGTTGCCCGGCTAGTTCGTCCGGTTCAAGTTGGCACATGCACAAAAGAAGCCGGACCATCGCCTCAAAGGCTTACAAACTGCTTCCACAAACACAGAGCACACTCTAGCATAAAGACATTTCCTATGGGGGTCCCTACAAATGCGTGAAACTTTCAGTTTTCTAAACAGAAGTAACAACATATCTTCGTCATTCATAGAACACTGCAGGGAAGCGACATGGGGAGACCGGGATTACACAAATTTCGCAAGAAACGGCTACATCAAAAACGTTATTGCTTTCAGATCCATACACATGGTGGCTGCAGCGGCAGGTTCGGTAAACATCACCCTGCATAAAAACACTGAGAATGGTGTCTTCCAGATATTTCATCACCCAATACTATCGCTGCTGTCCCGCCCCAACTACACCATGACAAGGTCTGAACTGATAGAAGGGATAGTCACCTATAGGCTTATCAGCGGGAACTCCTATATCCTATCCATAGAAAATCGGGACATGGTTCCCAAGGAGTTGTACCTACTGAGGCCCGACAGAGTGGAGATTACCCACAAGCCCGGTAGGGACGCTGTTACGTACCGTTACCGGGTAAACGATGAAGTGCACGAATTTCAGGTGGATAGAGCTACCAATCGGCACGACCTGCTGCACTTGAAAAACTTCCACCCCCTGAATGATTGGTACGGTCTCTCAACAATAGAGGCAGCCGCTTACAGTATAGACCAACACAACCAAGCTAGTTCGTGGAACCAAGCAATGCTGCAGAACGGTGCCCGTCCTAGTGGAGCCTTGGTCGTGAAAACCAAAGACGAACGCAATAACACTCTGACCAAGGAACAATATCAAAGGCTCAGAGCACAAATAGAAGAGCTCTACACAGGATCACGAAATGTCGGGCGGCCCATGCTGCTCGAGGGTGGATTGGAGTGGAAGGAAATGAGCTTGTCTCCCAAGGACATGGACTTCATTGAATCTAAAAACATCTCTGCCCGAGAGATTGCATTAGCATTTGGAGTATCCCCACAGCTGTTAGGAATACCCGGCGATAACACGTACAGCAACCTTTCGGAAGCTAGATTGGCTCTCTGGGAGCAAACGGTCATCCCTCACCTAGAAAGCATCCTAGCACATCTCAATTCGTGGCTGGTCCCCAGGTTTGACGGCAATTTGTTTCTGTCCTATGACAAGGAATCTATCAGTATCCTGACCGAGAAAAGACAGAGGCTGTGGCAGTACGTACAAAATGCAACGTTTATGACAATCAATGAGAAGCGGGCCTCTTTCGGACTACCCCCCATAGAGGGCGGTGACGTTCTACAAGACTAAAGGCATTTTTTCAATTACGGTAACTGTAATGAACATTATCAAGCGCTCTCCCCAGCAAAGGCCGGGACAAGGGAGTTTTCAGGGTTACGCGAGCGTTTTTAATCGCGTGGATGGCCAAAATGACACAATAGAGCCGGGAGCTTTCGCAGACTCGCTAAAGCAAAGAAGGATAGTCCTCTTGTGGCAACACAGCATAACAGAGCCCATAGGTAAGGTGCTCAGAGCGCGCGAAGATTCTTTCGGGCTGCTGATATTGGCCAAGCTTAACCTGGAGATACAAAGAGCCCAGGAGGCCTACGCCCTGATGAAAGATGGAAGCATAGACGCGCTGTCCATCGGGTACAGAGTAGTTAAATCCAGGCGAGAAGGTAGGTCAGGCGTGAGAGTGATCTCAAGGATAGACTTATGGGAGATTAGCATCGTCTCTTTTCCCGCAAACAATATGGCAAGAATCAGCAGAGTGGAAAAAGGAGTCTTGCGCTAGAAGCAAGATCATCAATTTCAATGGTGCCTCTGTACTCCGCTCAGATCTATTACCACCCTGTATATGCACCTGTTGTCTACTTCCTTCACCAAAAAGACCGCTCCGCTTTTATGGTCCAGGACCTCACCTACATTGGGAACCCTCCCTGCCATGGAGAGAATCAGCCCACCCACAGTCACGTACTCTTCTTCCTCGGAATCCCGCAGCGTAATACCCAAAGACTGCTCCAAAGTGCGCACCAGAACCCTGGCATTCACCTCAATTTTATCGTTGGAGATGTCTACGATGTCGGGGATAGAAGGGACATCGTGTTCGTCTTCTATGTCACCAACGATTTCTTCAATGATGTCCGCCATGGTGACAAGCCCGTCCGTGCTCCCGTATTCGTCCAATACTACTGCCATGTGCACCCGAGAAGACTGCATTTTCACAAAAAGATTAACTGCCTTCATGGAGTGCGGCACGTACATGACGTTGTGTATGATGCTCTTAACGTTGAACTCACCACTCTCCCTAGACGTTATGTCCTTGATGTGTATGAACCCAATTATGTTATCCACGTTATCCTTGTAGATGGGCACCCTGGTGTATTGACTCTTCAGAACCTTGTTGAGCAGATCACTGTCATCTATTCCGAGGGAGAATATCTCGGACCGCTGCACCATGACTTCTTTCACCGAGCACCCATCCAGCCGCATCAAGTTGCTCATGATGTGTGAGCCATCAAAGTGCAATACGCTCTCGGCAACTATCTTGCTCTTTACGAACTGTTCAAACCCTGGCAACAGCTTCAGAAGAAGCGAGTAAAAAAACCGTTTTAAACCACCAAGAGGAGAACCGCCACTATCTTCACCATCCTCAGAAACTCTACTTCCCATTAGAAGCTAACCAACAAACCACCCACATAGAGTTTCAGAGTATAACCACCTAAACCCCTCCTTTCCACACAAAGTTATTCTGTATAACTGTGTTGATAACACTGTAAATGAAAGGTGGAATAAAGATATCAACAAAGCGTCATGGTGTTATACACAGAGTTCTCAGAAAAATGCGCTGTTCACCGAGTTCGGCACAGTCCTTTGGCTCAGCAGTTATCAACACAATTCACACATATTTTATGCACATAAATTTGTGCACAAAATCAGGTACTTAGATACTTTACTAACAAATTTATTCACAGAAAGGCGCACCACGCATTGTGTGAAATTACGCATGATATGGAGTTATCCACACAATTCACAGGTATAATAAAAAATATAATTATACATAAGGAAGATTATTTATGTTTAGTTCAAAAGAACAAGCTAAGGTACTCAAGAGAACTCTACAGGAAAGGAAGTTTCAGGGTAGAATTCCTGTGTGGTTCATGAGGCAGGCTGGGAGATATCTTCCTGAGTATCATAAGGTTATGGGGGGGATAGAGGACTTCCTTCAGGCGTGTTATACCCCTGAGATAGTGGAGGAGGTTACTCTTCAACCGGTGATGAGGTTTGATGTCGATGCTGCAATAATGTTTTCTGACATTATGGTGGTCCTTGACGCCTTGGGTTACGGAATGGATTTCAAAAGGGGGTATGAGCCTAAAGTTTTGGGTAGGCACTCAAAAAATTCCCTGAATGATGCTATCTCAAAGCTTTCCCCCGTTTTTGAGGGTATAAAGAGAATTCGAAAGTCCCTTCCAGAGGAGAAAACGCTTATAGGATTTGCCGGCTCCCCCTGGACAGTAGCAACTTACATTTTTGGAAGTAGGAAGGGTTTTTTTGATATGAGAAAAAATGAGCTTCTTAGTACAGAAATCCCGTCGCTGAGGGAGACGATAGACGAGATCGCGGAGCTTACCTCCCTTTACTTAGTCAAACAGGTAGAAAGCGGAGTAGATGTTCTTCAGCTATTCGATAGCAACGTATCTGTTCTTCCAGTAAGGCTATTTGAGGAATTCGTTATTCGTCCCACAAAGGAAATAGTTTCCTCTATTCGAAGTAAATACCCTGATGTTCCTATTATTGGGTTTCCAAAGGGCGCTGGAGTGATGTACAAGAGATACTCCGAGGAGACTGGGGTATCTGCTGTGAGTATTGACTACAGTATACCTGTGCAATGGATAGTGGAGAATATTGGTTGTCCAGTTCAGGGTAATCTGGATCCGTTTTTACTGGCGTACAATCTTGAAAAGTCAAATGAAAGTGCCAGGAAAATAGTTAAGAAGTTAAGAGACAAGCCTCTAGTATTCAACTTAGGGCATGGTATGCTTCCAGAGACACCAGTAGAGAATGTGGAAAGTCTCATCCGAGCAGTTAGGGAGGCTATGTGAAATAATCTTGACACCCTCTCTCTTTACTCTGTAAGGTTCCATTACTCCTTTGGTGGTTGTAGCCTTACTATGAAGAAAAGACACCAACACCAAGTGCTTCCTCCGAGCCCTTGGCCTGTGCTCCTCTCTTTGAGTGCTCTCCTCACCGCTTTTGGAGTGATAAAGGTAGTACAAGATGGTGTTTATTGGCTGGCAGCCCTGGTACTTGGGGGAGGCTGCACCACAGCAGTCCTGTACAAATGGTGGTGCGACGTTTCATCTGAGACTAGGGATGAGAGTCTCTTCACCCACGCGATAAGGAACGGTATGCGAATAGGCCTGGCCGTCATGATACTGTCAGAAACCATGTTCTTCTTCGCCTTCTTTTGGTCATTTTTTAAAGCTTGGCTTTTTCCTATATACACCCTGATCGATTTTTCTGAGAAGGTCAGCACTTCCTGGCCTCCGGATGGGATAAAGACCGTAGACCCATGGTCCATCCCGTTCCTAAATACAGTTACCCTCCTACTGTCAGGGTGTACTATCACATGGTCACACCACCTACTGCTCGAAAACGATATAAAATCTTCTTCCAGACTTCTTCTTGCAACAATAGTACTGGGAATTATTTTCTCTTCCTTTCAGCTTATTGAGTACACACATATCGGCTTCACTCTAGGTGAGCTAGAGGAGAGAACAATATACCCGTCTAACTTTTTCATAACTACGGGGTTCCACGGGCTACATGTGGTTGTTGGGGTAATATTCCTGACTGTGTGCTGGTTTCGCATGAGGCGGGGGCAAATTTCCGCTGAGTGCCACGTAGGGTTTGAGTGTGCGGCCTGGTACTGGCACTTTGTTGACGTTGTGTGGCTGTTCCTGTTCATCTTCCTATACATTATGAGCTCTTAGGAGGGTGATAGTTATCGGTCTAGACCCTGGGCTTAACTTCACTGGCTGGGGGGTCCTCTCGTTCACAGCAAGCCAGCCTATCTCGCTTGTAGGCAGTGGTGTTATCTCCACGAAAGGGCTCGGCAACGAAAATGAGAAGCTGTACCTGATATATGAAGAGCTGATCTCCATTGCAAGTCAGTACGAGATTGCTGAGGCATCAATTGAGAAGGTCTTCATTAACTCGAATCCTCGCTCGTCAATGTCACTCTGCTACGCAAGGGCAGCTTCCATAATCTCCATGATGCACAAGGGCATTAAGATATACGAGTATGCCTCTACTGCGGTGAAGAAGTGTGTAACTGGCAGCGGAATGGCAGGGAAGGAACAAGTTGCTTTCATGGTTCGAACTACGCTAGGGTTAAATGATGAAACGGTGTTTAACCACCACTCATCGGATGCTCTGGCGACTGCTATATGCCATGCATATAACAGTCGAAACCGTAGCTACTACACCTAGCGAAAAAGCTTGGTTTCTTCGCCACGCAGCAATCTCATAATATTTGCTCTGTGCCTTACCAGAACTATGAGTGATGTGGCCAAATATATGAGGAAGGAGTTTAGCTCCTCGCTGACCATACAATAAGCGCAAGAGACCAATATAGACATGATGGACGAGAGGGATGAGTACCTGAACAATGCACAAGACGAAGCCCAGGTCAGTAGCAGCACTAGGCAAAGCTTGTAGTCCATGGCAAGGGTGATCCCGATCATTACAGCAACGCCCCTTCCTCCCCTAAACGCCAACCATATTGGGAAGATATGTCCAATAACGGACGATAGCCCAGCAAGATACAGGACGTCTCTGGGCAGCCCGTACTTCTCAAGAAAGAGTAAGACTACACATGACTTAGAGGATTCCAGTATGAGAGCGACTATCCCGAGCTTTTTGTTCATTCGGAACACGTTGGTAGCCCCCGAATTTCCGGAACCGGTTTCTCTAAGATCTTTCTTATAGAAAATTCTGGTCAACATATAAGCAATTGGTACTGACCCTGCTAGGTAGGCAACGGACAGTGACCCGACTAGGGATAGCAGAACCATACAAAATTCTCTTCATAGTCTGAAGATTACAACATACACTTGAAAGAGGCTCTAGTCACGTGGGTATATTGTGTTCGAGGAGGTGATACGCTCCGCATGGGTTGAAGACCTAGGCAGTGACGGGGATATAACTACAAACTGCATATTCGGTGAAGAGAAGATAAGGTTCTCCGTAAGCTCCAGAGAAAAAATGGTCTTGGCAGGCATTGTGGCTGCAGAGGAGATATTTGCCATATACGGGCAAGGTGTTAGCTTTGTTCTGCTTAAAGGCGATGGGAGCGATATTTCTCCGGGAACAAGCATTATAGAGGGCCAAGGGCCCGCTTCCAAGATTCTATCCCTCGAGAGGGTTTTATTAAACTTCTTGCAGCGCGCTTCTGCAATTTCCTCGTGCACTCGGGAATTTGTTTTGGCAGTTTCTGGAACTAAGGCTCAGATTCGAAGTACCAGAAAAACTTCTCCAGGTTTGAGAGAATTTGACCTGTATGCCGTGAGAATCGGTGGTGGTGGGAGTTACAGGAGAGGCTTATACGATGGTGTCATGGTAAAGGACAATCACATAGCCAGCTGCGGATGCATCACTGAATGTGTTTCCAGAATTAGGGAAAAGCTTGGGAATAGCGTGTTTATTACAGTAGAGTGCGACAGCATGGAGCAGGTGGAGGAGTCCATAAAAAACTCGGTGAACTTGGTAATGCTGGACAATATGAGCATCTCAGACATTAGAGACTCTGTGAGAATAGTTAAGTCCTCTGCTAAAATTGAAGTCTCAGGGGGGGTCAATATGGGAAATGTGCGAGAGATTGCCCATTCCGGAGTGGACTACATATCGATAGGTGCCATCACTCACTCCTTCTCATGCAAGGACATTGGGCTGGACGTGTACTAGAGACCTAGGGGCTCTACTTCCCCTGACTTATGTCCCTCCAGAAATCCTTCACCTTCTGAAAGAATCCGGAGTACTTGGGGCTGCAGTTGGCGCTGGATTCTTCATCAAACTTCTTCAGGAGATCAATTTGCTTTTTGGTTAGCTTCACCGGGGTCTCCACGGTGATGTAAACATACATGTCCCCTCTCTTGTCCTTGGCATTCACTTCTGGCATTCCCTTGCCTTTCATTCTCAACTTGTCCCCACTCTGAGACCCCTCCGGGATTTTTAGTCTGGTCCACGACCCATCGATGGATGGCATCTCTATTTCCCCTCCGAGGGCGGCGATAGTCATCTTAATTGGAACACTACAGTGGAGATCAGAAGCCTTCCGGGTGAAGAATTTATGATCCTTGACCATAACATACACGTAAAGATCACCTTCCCTTGCCCCTCTACATCCGGCTTCGCCTTTACCGTTGACTCTTACCTTATTCCCCGTGTCGATGCCCTTGGGTACTGTCACGAGTAGGCTCACTTCGTCCCTGACCCGACCTGTCCCACCGCATTTTCTGCACTTATTCTTAATGACCTCACCTTCCCCGCTACACACGTGGCACACTTCTTCGATGGTGAGGAAGCCCTTCCTAGTTCTGATGCTCCCGGCACCGTTACATGTACCACACTTCACCGAGCTGACTGCACCTTCACTCCCGCTACCAGAGCAGGAGGAACATTTTACATTGGTTACGTAGCTAATCGGGACCTTGATCCCATTGAACGCATCCTCCAGGGAAATTTCTATGTCATACCGGAGATCAGAGCCGCGCATGTTCTCTCGGCTGCTTTGTCGGGTTGACCTACCAAATCCTCCACCGAAGAAGTCGTTGAAGATGTCAGAAAAATCTGTTGAGAAACCACTAGAAAAATCGAAACCGCCAGTGTTTCCTCCACCTGAAAAGGCACTGTGACCATAACGATCGTACGCAGCCCGCTTGTCAGGGTTAGCTAGGACCTCGTACGCTTCACTGATTTTTTTGAACTTTTCCTCAGCCTCTTTGTTGCCAGGATTCTTGTCCGGGTGGTACTTCAGAACCAGCTTCCGGTACGCTTTTTTTATTTCCTCCTCACTGGCGCCTCTACCAACCCCAAGTGTCTCATAATAGTCGTTGCTGCCCATTTTTGCTCTTGAAAAATACTTTTAAAGCAAGTTAGTTATCTATGCATTAGAACGCAAAAATTCAAGGACTGACTAGGCGCTTTTTGGGATTTTGTTGAAATCTAGCACCAAGTGGTACACATTCAGAGAGGACACGGACAGGCCAACCCTGTTTTTGTACAACGCTAGATTTTCCTTGTCACATACCCGAACTCCATCCATGAACCCGTCTACCGCCATTCCTAATCCATACAACGCCTCCATAGCTTCAGAAAAGCGATGTTCCTTCACTAGTGTACCGAGAAGTTTCTTGTAATACTTCACATTGTTATACAGTTCCAATTCACAGCTCGTAAGGCACAGTTTTTTATCAAATTTATCGCTCATGTCTGCCAGGTCCTCTTTGCTCACGATGTTGTGCACCCTCCGGTACGTGGTCAACACCTTTTGCCCCCTTGTGGTCTGCA
>JBQEQV010000025.1:0-12071 GCA_052043585.1 Anaplasma sp.
GTTACAGTCTAATTGATATGCGTACCTTATGGCTCTCCTCACAATGCGACGTAGCACATACTCTCTACCTTCATTTCCAGGCACCAATCCCTCGGAAATCAAAAATGCAGCGGCCCTTATGTGATCAGCAATAACTCGGTGCGCCACTGCATTATCCGGCGAACCAAAAACGTCCTGCGACCTTTTAATGATTGCCAGAAATGCATCAGTACCATAATTGTCACACACACCCTGCACCACAGCGGCAGCCCTCTCGAGACCCATACCGGTATCTATGCATTTGCGGGGCAGAGGGACAAGCTCACCTTGCTCATTCCTATCAAACTGCATGAATACGAGATTCCATATCTCAGTAAATCGTGGGCCATCGCTATCTTCAGAGCCAGGAGGTCCACCCTGCACGTGATCCCCGTAATCGTAGAAGATTTCCGAACATGGACCACATGGGCCCGTATCACCCATGCTCCAAAAGTTATCGCTGGTAGAAATTTTGATAATCCTATTATCAGGAAACCCAGTAATCCTCTTCCATAGGCTAAATGCCTCCTGGTCATCAAAGTAGACAGTGATCCACAGCCTATCCTTTGCCAGGCATAGTTCCTTGGTAACGAAATTCCACGCCAATTCTATCGCGTGTTCTTTGAAATAGTCTCCAAAACTGAAGTTCCCAAGCATCTCGAAAAAGGTATGATGCCTGTTCGTGTACCCAACGTTCTCAAGGTCGTTGTGCTTGCCCCCGGCCCTAAGGCATTTTTGACTGGAAACTGCCTTCTTCACCCCCGTGCTGCTGTCCTCTTTGGACGTAAAGATATCCTTGAAGGGTACCATCCCGGCACTTGTGAACAATAGTGACGCGTCTCCTTCAGTAATAAGCGGAGCCGATTGAAAGCGCGTATGCCCGTTTTTGACAAAAAACTCCAGAAACTTCTTCCTCACGTTGTTCAGCGAGCCACTGCCAATCATATGCAAAACTTCTCTAAAGTGATGTACAAATTCGGACATTAGTATTAGCATATTAAGCACAAGTTTACTAACATGAATTGGCACTAGAATGACGCCAGGTCTGGTTGCACTTCTATCGATCATACCTGCGGGCTATTGCTTGTGGAGGTGGCTTTCCTTCAGATATTCAGTCTCCCTAATGCCTTTGGGGATCGCATTCGGGTTGTTTGCAGGTGGGATGCTATATGCACAAAGCCGAGAGGTGGCTATCCCAGTGCTTGTTGTCCTGTGCGCGGCGTCTTTGATGTTGACCGCATTGATGCGCATGGATAGGAATTTCGCGTTCCTGCGAGGCGCCATGTTCTTGTGTACTGTGCTGTCCTTCGCCACGGTTATCTGCATAGTGGTGTGCCTGGCATTCAAGTCAAAGCTGTTCTTCGGCGCAGTGCCACTGCGGGATTTCTTGTTTGGGACCATATGGAATCCTGATTCGCAGATAGTCAACGGGAAGCTAGTCGGCTCCTTTGGCATACTGCCCTTGCTAGGCGGTACCCTGCTTATAGTTATGGTGGCAATTACTGCAGCAGTACCTCTAGGTTTACTTTCAGCGATTTACGTCAGCGAATACTCGGACAGAAGGGTACGTCGTACGTTCAACACTTTGCTGGAGATATTGTGCGGAATACCGACCGTGGTATACGGGTATTTCGCTGTGGTATTTCTGTCACCGAATATACGTGGCATTGCAAAGTTTTTTGGCCTCAATGCACAATCAGAGAATTCCCTCACCGCTGGGTTAGCCATAGGTATCATGATTCTCCCATTCGTCACCTTGTTGATCGAGAACGCGCTCCGGTCGGTGCCGAAAATATTGCGTTACGGCTCCATGGCGCTGGGTGCTACGAGAGCGGAGACCACCTGGAACATAGTCATACCATGCGCCCTGCCCGATATCTGCAGTTCCGTGATACTGGCGATCTCCAGGGTAATTGGAGAGACCATGATCGTGCTTATGGCCGCTGGGGTTACTGCAAATCTCACGTTCAATCCTCTGCATTCAGTCACCACACTCACAGTGCAGATAGCAACAATACTCACCGGAGATCAGAATTTCCAGAGCATACACACGTCTTCCGCGTACGCGCTTGGCCTCACGCTGTTCATGATAACGTGGATACTGAACCTCATAGCTACTTACATAACAAGAAAGGCCAATGTACCATCAAGAACCGCTTGATGGCGTACTGACGCGCCTGCAACGCGAGTTCCGGGTATGTCCGTCGGTCGGGGTGGAGGTTGAGTTCTACGTAAAAGATGTTGCAGAGGACATGCTGGATGAGCTGTTCTCCGAATTCGTGAGATGCGTAAATTCTTCTCAATGCAACGTCACAAAAGAAGTGCATAAGTTCCAATATGAATTGAGCATAGCCCACAGTCGAAACATTGAAAGCATATTAGCGGATCTTACACGCGCAAAGGAATTGCTTCTGAACTCCGCGAAGGGCTTCGATGGAACCTTGGATTTCTCTGCAAAACCATATATAGACGCGCCGGGCAGTGCTTTTCACGTGCATGTCAACTTGGTGGACCAGAACTCTAAGAACTTATTCGTCGGACAAGATGGAAAAAAGAGCGATATTTTACTTCATTGTGTAGGGGGACTATGCGCTTGCATGCGGGCGCATATGGTGTTCTTCGCGCCGCATGACCGTTCATATTTGAGGTATGTACACGCAGATCACAACACCCCCACCACCGTAAGCTGGGGCGGAAACAATAGAAGCACAGCCATTAGATTACCTGACACTCATTTGTCTCCTGAAAACACACGCATAGAACACAGAGTACCTGGCGCAGACTGCGATTATAGATCCGCTATCACAGCAATACTCATAGGAATGTCTACGGGCATAGAACACAAAATCGCCCCACCACATAGAACCTTCGGAATTGCTTCGGACCCACAATATCGTTTGGAAAAGCTCCCCCTTAGTTTACAGGAGGCAGAAAAACTGAACTTACACAGTTATACTTCAAGCTCTAAGCCATCGTAAGCCACCAAGATCTTACGGTCGGGTAGCTTACTTTTCACATAGTCCGTTAGCTGATGATATTCGATATCGTGGCTCATATGGGTTAGCACCGCAACACCAGGTTTGAGTTCCGTAATCCATTCAATGCACAGGTCCACATGTGCATGGGCGGCTACCTCTTCGTACTTCAGGCACCCAAAAATAAGCAAACTCTTGTTATACAACACCTCCCAAGAATCCTTGGGAAAGGATTTCACATCGGTACAGTAGGCCACCGCCCCTTCAAACACAAACCCGTTCGTGCTGGTCCCGCCATGTATCTGCCCGAACGATGATATTGTACATTCCCCGATGGAAAACTCCGCATGATGGCGTATTGGATGTGCTGTCAGGTAGTGACATTTCTTCCAGGGAGCATTTGATCTACTAGGGATAAAAAAATACGCATTGCTGGCAACCAGTGAAGTTAGTGTCCCTGGGTCACTGTACACAGGCATGTGCTTCAGCCCCCCTTTTGGAGCAAACGCCTGGAGCTCAGAAATACCCGAACAGTGGTCCGCATGGCAGTGAGTGAACAGAACAGAATCCAGGGTGTGAAGCTTGTGCCGCAAGGCTTGAGAGCGTAGATCCGGCGAGGCATCTACCAAAATGCTGGTATTGCCCTTCTCCACAAGGATTGAAGTCCTAGTCCTCTTGTTATAAACAGAATCCGAAGTGCAAACATCACAGTCACACCCCACGGATGGAACACCCACAGAAGACCCACATCCTAAAATCGTGACTTTCATACGTCGCACAAACCTACAGAACCCTCAGACGCGGTATGGTACCATTTGCCCGTAACACAATCAAGGAACCCGCCTGCGTTATGCAACATATACCCACAGTTGCGCCATCATCTGGTCGAATACGTGTGTTCACCATCAAGGGTCAGTAGTAGCACAGCAAGATTGCCCACGCACTCACAAACCAAAAATACCTTCTTTTTCAGTTGTATGTTTTCCTCTGACACCAGGTTAGTGGCGTCATGTCAAAAGAGCAGTCGTAACTTCTATTTACGCTAAGGGATCCACAGAGATCAGCACATTTATAGTGTTGCTATTACCTAGCAACTCTGCAAAAGAAACACCACTTCGGCGGCCGTCATCTGGCCGGACAAAGTCGCATGACCTACGCGGTTATGTCCAGAGGACGCGCGTGAGCTGGAAGCAGGCACATGCCATGCCTCAAGCCGGCTACGGAGAATTCTTCTCCCGCAACTTTTCAATATCCTCCCCTTCAAAAAACATACTGCGTATCTCTTTGATTTCGTCCTTGCGCACTCTTCTCTCCACTGCACGCTCAATTTCACGAACGTCAGACAGGCTAAGCTCCTTGCCCTTCTTTATGTAGCTATTCCCATGGGTTCTGTAAAAATCGCAAGTCTCCGCTTTCAGACGGGCAACGGCCTCGATGTCAATGCCGCCACTCTTGGTGAAAAGCTGCACTATATACCCAGAGATCGCCGGGTAGTTGTTTTGTGAAACGCTGCAAAGTGCGAATCCAGACTCGTCCCTCTCCGAATACTTGCAGTTCCCGTCGCTTATTCCAAGCACTTCATAGGTTACCGGCGTGCCATGAAGTTGCGCCACGCACTTGTGTGCACGGCAATCCATCATAGCGTATAGAAGGCTTGTACATTCCCTAGAAAATGCGTGCCTGACAGGGACCAGCCAACAGCTAACTATAAGGGCTAGACACAGCCAACGGTTGTATTTTATCATAGGTGCTTACCGTGTAAATTGTACACCTCAAGTACTGCCTCGCCGCTCACGGTAGGCAGCACCACTCCCTCGTTGTACAACCTCACAACCTCCTGTGTAATCTCTTTCTCCTTCACCAATTTGAAAGTCCGAACCGCAACAAAACCGGGAATGTCGTACCTCAGCGCGTGCATCAACATCGTGGCGTGCTGGTCAGTCAATGCCTTAAATTTTACGTGTACATTGCTCTTGGTAACCTTGGTGTACTGCTTCTTGTAGTCGCCACTTATGTCCAAAGGATCAGAGACTAAAACTTCCTCTCCAACGATTCCGTGCTTTTTGCACAGGTTCTTCACTATTGAATACAGGCTTCCATCACCGAATTCCCTTGTCTCCTCGCGATGGACATTGACCTCCATCTCCTGCAAAACAGAGAAGTTGTTGTTCAGCCGAGCCTCCTGCGCGTGGATGCTCTGGATCTCGTCGCTGGCATGCGTGATAGCTTTTTGCAGCGCCTCCAAGACCGTCCAGCATTTGGAGCTCCGCTTATAGCTATAGTATAGGGTAACACTCAATCCAACAAGTATCACGAGTGCAGCAGCTTGCAGTATGCAATACTTACGCACAATCGCACTTTCCATCACTCACCTTCCAAATGCACTATCAGACGATCCTGCAGTTTGTTCCCGGACTCGGGCAGAACCTTGATCTTGTAATCTGTAAATATCCCGGCAAGCCCTTCCTTTACCGCTTCACTTCTTCCCGACTGCAGGGTCACACCTAGTTTAATCAGAATTCTCAGATCCTCTGCTATTGCCCAAGAGAAGCTGGTAATCTTGAAACCTTCTCGCTCCAATTTGCCAAGTGGTACTATTGCTTTTTTGATGGGGCACGGGTTGGCGTTGGACAGAGATCTGTACAAATCGACGGCCTCGTACATCTCGTTCACTCTCAAAAATTCCCTGTCGTTGCGCAGTTTTTGCAGTTCATCTAATACATGTTCGGACTTGGTACGCAGTTCAGGCTCCCTTTTCTTGTAGTCAGCAATCTCGGCAAAACACAATCCATTAAGAATAGCAACAATGGAAATCAGCGCACAAGTTGGGACTACGCCAAACTTTTGCAACATCCTCGCCTTGTTCACAGCAAGCGTGTCCGCTGTATGAAGCAAAAACCTAAAACCACTCTGCTTCATGATGAAGCACAGGACCACCGTGTCACAATACACACTGCCCACGCCAACGCAGTCCTTTATATCTAACAACTTGCCCAGCTCGTACGGAGTGAGGATATTGACGCGTATCTGCCCGAAATTGAACGCCAAAAGGCTGGATTTGACGCTGCCAGGGACCACCAAGCACATGACCACTTCGTCATCTTGCACTCCCCCTTCGATGCCACGCACAGCGTTTTGCGCCTCCTGATGCACCTTCCCCGCTATTACATCAGGCAGTTCCTTCTCGTCATGTGACACTCCCACAGAGCATGACGCATATAGCTCACCGTCACGTAAGATTATTTGACGAAAGTCTCCGGCCTTGGTGTAGACCAAAAATACCACCCATTTTCTCAGCCCGTCTCCCCTGGATACCGCTTTCTTTGCAATGTTTACGAGCTCCACAGAGAAGAGCAAAACCCCCTCAAAGTCTTTTGCAGAATTACTAGAAACAGCATCAAGCAAACTTTTGGAAAGCTCTCCCAAGGAATTACTCTGTTCGACAAACATGCACTCCTTGTGTCCACTGTCCCATGCAGATGGGGAATCCTCCAACAAAAATGCGGTGTTCAGCCCTTCATGGCTCACGACGTTGCCTGACCGCTCTTTCACGATTGCATTTGCAACAAGATCACTATTAGCCGGAACAAGGTGTCTGGTATATACCTGGCTAGAGTGGTCGAGCACAAAATAAACCCTGGCCCCGCTTCCCAGGATAGATGTCTTGACCTCTCCCCACTCCTTGCACTCTGTATCTGCAACAAAGTGCCTGCTACGCACCTCTTCGCCAACCACGTTGACCACAGTGGCGCCTTTGTCCCCTATTAGGACCACAACCCTGTTTTCGTTGCGTAACCTAAGGAAACTCATACCACCCGACCGGACCGAACTCTCTCATTATGCTCGCGGCAGGAGAAGACCCGCCCGGCCGGCAGTGTACTTCAAAAAACGTTAAAGTAGACTAAAGCTCATTTGCAGAAGCATCACCGCGCGTTCTTAGTGGTGCGTAGATCTGCTCAACTGTCCCTTCAGAAACACGGAAGGAGAATTGATCGGCCTCTTGTAAGTCCAGATGCTCATCTTGGTCTAATCGGTAAATTTCTCTACGAAATTCAACTATTTTCCTGTATCTCCGAACAAACACAACAGCTAATGAGGCAATAAACGCAAGTACGAAAACTCCGGCTGTTGCCCCCAATATCGTAGAATGGCCTGCACCGGTACTTTGTGCACTTGTTGATCCCGACTCCGGCTTCAGGGATGGATCATGCCCAATGTTTGGGCGACGAATATCTTCCGCAGCCAGACTGTGCCATTGTGAACTCTTTTCATGCCTATCAGCTTCATCCGCAGCGCCACGTATTTTCCTGGTGGTCGAGCGTCGGTTTCCACCCTCATTACCGTGTAACATAACCTGCGATTGTGAAAGACTGTCGAGATTTCTCCGCATTCCATACGCATCATCTCGATCCGACTCGCCGTGCGCATCACCACCAGAACGCGATATATAACGCCCATGGAACGCACCTACCCTGGCAGCATCAGTATCCGACACCCGAGCCTTACCAGTAGGGGTTTCCTCAGTTGTTCGCACCGAGGATGCGGTAACAGCTGGTATGGTGTTGGAAGAGCTCTGCTCCAGAGCCACAAGTCCGCCATGGGCCTTCCCTGGAATCGCATGTTCTGGCTTTACCTCCGAAACTTTAGGGTGCCTGATAGGATATTCAAATTTTTTAACATCGAGGCGAAGCTCTCCCTCGCTATTTCCATCTCCATTAACTACCGATACAGTGTTATGACTCAACCCCATTTCCTGGGCATCAAACTCAAGTGAGGCCCCGCTGGCGATATTTATGAATTCGCGCAGGCTCAGGGCATTGCTATTTACCGAGGTGTAGTATGCGCTGCATTGCTGATCGCCATGTATAAGTTGGCTAAGGCCCAGTTCATACATGTGCACCACCCCAGACTGCTCAACCACTGCCACACCCACACGGTCGCCCACGCTTCGTTTCACATTCATCGAAATTAGTGGCATTTCGAAGTTCAGAACATTGTGGAAAACCTTGTAGATTGTGCCCTTGTGCACCGCTATGTTAAGCCCTCTGGACTGACCTTTTTCGCTTACGTACAGTGCGTAGCGAGTATTCTGGACTTGGACATGGCTTACAAAATCAATTCTGTCCCGCTTGGACAGGATGATCCCCGGATCTGCTATGTGACATCCGCGGGTTTTTATCAGACACTCAGAAATTGGGCCTTCAGCGTCGTATGCTGCGTCCGCGCTTTGTGCTTTGTACGACATGGTGTACTTCTGGCCGTCTTTGTCCAGATATCGCCCTACGTAGGTAAAACCCAGCTTACCAGCTTCCGCACCCCACACTATAAGTTGTTCTGGGCCCCCTTGCTTTGGATTACCACCAGCACGATTGAACAGGTAGCTACTCGTCAGGGTACCCACACCCTCACGTGTTTTGATGAGGCTCAGGTCTTTGCCCGACAGCTTCCACATCACATACGCCTGCTCAGAAGAACTCGACCTACCATCCCTGGATTTACACACAACAACGAAGTCTCTTTTGTCGTCCCTAACAATATCTAGGGGGTAAGAGTATAGACCTGCGGGTGATCGTCCATCGCGCAATTTTGTGTGCTTTTCCTCTGTGATGCTGAGTGCACCCAGATTGCCGACCGAGTATGCCTTGACTGATAGTTCTTTTGCCCGAGGAGCCACCTTGCCACTAGATATGTCATGCTCTGGCGTCACAAAAACGACCTTATGCGTCCCTCCTTCATCAAACGCCACAAATGTAGGGGCGTAATTGTGGGCATCGTGCGCACTGATGGGATCATTGTTCACTCGTACCACTTCAGTCTGATTGTCGGAAAGTACGCTGAAGTGTAGGTCATACCCGGCCTCGGGGGCTTCTACGTAGTACGCACAAAATGCTCTATTGCCATCCCCCCAGAATTTTATGTTACGACTGTCCAGAAAATATGCAGCTGCCCCGTAGTTGGCTCCCATGGAACGTTCTGACATTTGCGCAGGTTGCTCTCTCCTGTGCCTCACATAGCCACCCGGAGCCTGTGCCTTACTCAGTTCCAATGCGTGGCTTAGCTTGCGAAGATTGCTGCCGACAATCTTCCATTCCTCCGGCAACTGTAACCACGTGTTTCCGCTTTTGGGTTTCGCATTATTATCAGAACGTGCCGGCGTTGACACTACATCTGCAACCCCGTGCATAGGCTGTTTGTCAGATGTTTTTCGAAAAAGTCCAACCAACTTATTTAACCCTGGTTTCCACATATTGGAAATCCTTTAACATTTTAATGAGGGCATTAAAATATTAATTTTCCTCCCGTAAATCAATTTTTTCTGCAGTATTTCACGTCATCTGGCCTGTAGCGGCGGTATGAATGCTCAAAATAAAAAAACAAGCACAGCAAAATTCCGTTGCCAGCATCGGTTATTTTGAATATCATTCCGCCGTTCCTTGTGTTGTTGCGTTGTACGGTCTTCTATGGAGAGTTGCGATTTTGCGGTGGTAGGTAGTGGCCCTGGGGGATATATAGCCGCCATACGCGCAGCGCAGCTTGGTTACAGCGTTACCGTTATAGAGAAGGAGGAGCAGTTAGGGGGGATATGCTTAAACTGGGGGTGCATCCCCACAAAGGCGCTCCTCAAGTCCGCCGAGGTTTACAGTAAACTTCTCAAGGCCGATTCTTTTGGTGTCACAGTAAAAGGCGATATCAGTGTAGACATTGCCAAGGTTGTTTCGCGCTCACGAGAGGCTGTTGGCAAGCTGGGTGGCGGTGTTGCCGGGCTAATGAATAAGCATGGGATTAAGGTCCTGCGCGGGTATGCGCGGATGCAAGGCGGCGGCAAGGTGTCGATTAAATCTGGCAAGGGTGAGTCTGTTCTTGCCGCAAAGCACATAATACTAGCCACGGGAGCGAGCCTTCGGCGTATACCCGGGTTGGATGAAAAGATGCTATGGACAGCCAGGGACGCCATGGTGCCTGATTCGCTACCAAAGTCGCTGTTGATTGTGGGTAGCGGCGCTATAGGGGTGGAGTTTGCCAGCTTTTACAGCTGCATGGGCAGCAAGGTCAGTTTATTGGAGATGTGTGACTGCATTTTGCCCTTGGAAGACCGGGAGGTTTCCGCATTTATGCACAAGCAGTTGCTTTCTCGCGGCGTTGAGATTCTCACCTGCGGTTCGATCAAGTCCCTTAAGAGAAACGGCCCCAAGATGGAGGCGGAAATTCAACTCAACAACAAAGGAAGTGCTACTACCGCTACTATTCAGTGTGACAAGGTGCTTTCAGCGATAGGGATTTCACCAAATTCTGGGGATTTAGGTCTCGAGAACACAAAGGCAACTCTGGACAAGAGGGGGTATATTTCAGTAAACGACTACTGTTGCACCTCGGAGCCGGGTTTGTACGCCATTGGCGACGTTGCCGGCCCTCCTTGCCTCGCCCATAAAGCCAGCCACCAGGCCGTAATATGCGTTGAGAATATTGCCGCGTCTGCGGGTATTCTGCCAGAGCGTCCGCACGTTCTGTCTGCACGCAACATACCGAGTTGCATATATTCTGCACCGCAAGTTGCCAGTATAGGTCTCACTGAAGAGCAAGCGAAAGCCCAAGGCTTTGAGGTAAGGGTTGGGACAGCTTGGGCTAGTTGCAACGGTAAGGCGATAGTCTCGGGGGCGGTTGACGGCTTCGCGAAAGTGATTTTGGATGCAACCACTGGTGAGCTTCTGGGTGCTCATATGGTAGGCGAAGAAGTAACTGAGATGATTAATGGGTACATCATAGGCAAGAAGGTAGAGGCTACGGACCTTGACCTCTTGTCAGCAGTGTTCCCTCATCCGACCATGTCGGAGATGATGCATGAGGCCATACTTGCGGCTCTGGGCAAGCCCCTTAACAGCTAGCTTCGCCCTTTGCCTTCTTTCTTATCCGCGCACCTTAAGCCACCATCTGTGTGTTCTCTCCGATGCATACTCCGCAGTTCCACCATTCCTAGGATCAGATTCGATATTTGCTTGGTATAATTTGATATTTCTGCTTCCCCCGTGCCTGTAGCCACTCTATAGCATTCGCCATTGTCCCTGCCACATCTGGCTTAATCTTGTGGCTATTCGGTGCCCCGTCGAACGCGGAGCCCGCTTTTATAGCGCAATTACCTTGGTGGCTAGTGTGGGCGGTGCTAGCATTATCAGCCTCAAATGCTTTCACAAGCGTGTCGTACTCAGTCTCTTGAAGGGCTTTGCCGTTGCTCTTTTCGCTGGCGTTGGTCACGTCCACACTACCAATACCTAAGCCAAGCTTGTCGCCGTTGCCCTTAGTTGCAGGAGCACCACTCCTACAATTCGTCTTGTGGGTAACGTCGCTGTGAGTACCCTCACCAGTCCCACAAATCTTATGGCTATTCGGTGCCCCGTCGAACGCAGAGCCTGCTTTGATGGCGCTTTTACAGTTTTGATTGCTGCCGCTGGTGCAGGCAGCGGTCTTGCTGCCGTCGGCAGTACTAGCGTTTTCAGCTTCAAATGCCTTAACAAGCGTATCCCATTGCTGAGCTGTCAGGGCCTTACCTTTGTCCCGCTGGCCGGTGGCGTCGCCATTCAGCAAGTCAACACTACCAATACCTAAGCCAAGCTGAGCACCGCTGGTTACACTACTTGTTGCGGCAGGAACCCCACTTCTACAATTGGTCCTGGTTGTGACAGTGTAGTTCTCACCCTCACCAGTCCCACAAATCTTATGGCTCACATTTGGTGTCCCGTCAAATGCGGAGCCTGCCTTTACGCTACACTTCTTGGTGGTGTTGTCGGTGACGGCATCATTTGCATCAAATGCCGTTACGAGCGTATCGTACTCAGTCCCCTGAAGGGCCTTGTCGTGGGTGGCGCTGTCCGCGCTACTGATCCCACAACCCTCGCTGCTGCTGCAGCTGTCGCCATTCGTCAGCACTCCACCGCCGTTGCTGCCCCTAGCGCCGCTTCTACAGTTTGTTGAAGCAGTAGCATCATTTGCGGTGCCATGACCAGTCCCACAAATCTTATGGCTCACATTTGCTGGAGTAGTTGCGGCATAATCCGCTTTGCCACCACTCCTAGGATCAGATTC
>JBQEQV010000026.1:0-34940 GCA_052043585.1 Anaplasma sp.
GCCTTGAAGAAGGAAGAGTATGACACGCTAGTGAAAGCATTCGATGCTGACGATACAGTCACCAGCAACAACAAATGCAGCGTCAAGGCAGGGTCCGCGTTCGACGGGACACTGATGTGAGCCATAAGATTTGTGGGACTGGTGAGGGCAGCAAGGACGATGTCACTCGCAAGACTAATTGTAGAAGTGGTGCTCCTGCAGCGACAAGTAGTGTAACCACCGGCCACCAGCTTGGCTTAGGTATTGGGAGCGAAGACTACAACAGCGAGGGCAACGGCAGCAACACCAACAAGGGCAAGGCCCTGACTGCCCAACAATGGGACACTCTGGTGAAGGCGTTTGAAGCTGAAAACACTAGTACTGCCAGCAGCTCCAGCACCAACGCCTGCACCACCGGCAGCAATCCAAACTGCAAGAGTGCCGTCAAAGCAGGTTCCGCATTCGACGGGGCACAGGGGCCGTGTGCATAGTCGAGCGTTTCATGCCACCTTTTTATTTGCTTATGGTGATAATTACATATACTATGTGTCCGTCTTCAAAACGGCTCGCGTATGGCTTTTGTTGATGACAATAATGCAAAAATGTGTCGAGGGTGGATTCTCACTGGAGTGCACGCCCTGGGGATATCAGGCATCCTGTCGATACTGATCGTCTTCTTGAGGATGCCGTTTTTAAAGTCTATAGTCGCAAATGCAGACAGGGTGTTTGATCTGTCGTTGGTCATACACGTGAATTTCTCAGTGATAGTGTGGTTGTGTGCGATGTCCGCAGTCTTGGCCAGCATGACCGTGCATAGAAGGCCAGGATATCTCGGATATTCTTGGGTGCTGTCAGCAGTGGGTACCCTGCTGATGGGTCTGTCAGTGTTTGTCAAAAATGCAGTGCCGGTAAAGAGTAACTATGTACCTGTCATAGATAACTCCGTCTTCTTCGTGGGACTGGGTTTGTTTTTCGCTGGCGTGCTGTTAAATACCCTACCCACCACAAAAAAAAGCAACCATGATCCAACAGCATTACCGACGCTGGTAGGGATCCATGGGATATCTGTGATGATCACTGCTGTGGCTCTCTGTTTTGTCACCGCGTACTCCACGGCCAATAAGGGGATGGAGGCGCTTGGTTTCTATGAACAGGTATTCTGGGGGGCTGGGCATCTTTTGCAGGGCGTGTTTGGACAAGCGTTCTTGGTGGTTCTGCTACTCAAGATCAAAGATGGTCGCTGGGCGCACCCTTATTTCGTTGGAACAGTGTTTGCCATAAACACCGCGTCAGTGATAATCGCGTCCTTGTCCCATGTTGTGTATCCGTCGGATTTCGACGCTTTGGCTTCCTTTTTCACATGGCACATGCGTATAGCAGAGGGAATAGTACCCTTGTTCCTGGTTGTATTCGCGCTTGGTAACGTCAAGGTCCTGCTCCAGCGAGACAATCGATACTTGCTCTACTCCTCCATTATGTTCACCTACGGCAGTGTCCTGGGGATCCTCACTATCCATGGTACTGTCACCATACCAGCGCATTATCATGGGTGTGTAGTGGGGATGACCGCGGCTTTTATGGGGTTCGTGTACTTGCTTATGCCACAGCTTGGCTATAAGGCAGTAAGTCAGACTTGGAGAAATGTTCAGTTGTGCATATACAGTGTAGGCCAAATGATGCACATCACAGGGTTGGAGCTGTTGGGTGGGTATGGGGCAATGCGTAAGGTCACTCACCTGCCCGAGGGTATACCGCATATTGCCAGTTATTGCTTCTCTATCGGAGGAGCCATGGCGGTGATCGGCGGATTTCTCTTCGTACTCCTGGTGCTAGTGTGCATATACGGGTACAAAAGAACAACAGAGTGCAATGCGTGATGGGTGCGTTTCGCTCAAAGGCAGGGTAGTTTGTTATATGTGGTATCTAAAAATTTACCACATGCACGTACCATCAACTGGCGGGTGTCCAGGGTGGTCGTAGCTCTGTGCGTCCCGGCAAAGCACCACAGGTGCTCTCCACATCAAGGTTGCGTCGGGAGACAATCTCCAAAAATTCGTTCTGATAACAGCATAATTCAAGATCCCATGATAGTTCGCCGGTTTGGCTGGGTTTTTTCGCGCACAGCGCGTGTTGCCCTAATTCTGTCCCTCTGGCTCGGTGTTGGCATCACAGCACACTCAGAAATTCGCATACCGTGGAAGGTGGACAAAGCAGAAGTGCAAAGTCTCTCGGAAATGCTAGAACATGCCAGTAGAGGAGACCACAGGTCCGCGCATCGTGCTGCACGAAAGTTGGGAAGGGAGTTCGTAACCCTAGCTGAGTGGCTGCAGTTGCACTACGGCTGTGTGCCCCACACAGAAGTGGATTCCTTCCTGCACAGAAACTCAGAGTGGCCTAGCCCGGTTGCGAGAATCAAAACTGCAGTCTCCACATCCATGGCACAAGTCAAGCCGGAATGCAATCGTCCGAGGAAGGGGTTGGTTTTCCTTAACTACAGTGCCTTACCCAAAGATACGCTTGCGTCCGTGGCAAACAGCCTGCTGTGGAAAAAGAAGATACGAGAAGCTGAGTACATTGTTGAAAACTTGGCGAAGAAAGACAGCCTAAAAACAACAGCGAGGATAGACTTCAAACGCAACAAGAAGGACCCAAGCGGCCTAATCATGCCGGTTCTCACAACTGTGGGTAGCAGCACGGATTTCGGCCTCGTGTATGATTACATGGCCTGGCACATCAAAAACAAAAAAATAGACGAAGAAGTATTGCGCACCATAGCAGCCATACCAAAAACCCGTCGGTACAACAAGGAGCTATGGTACCTGTATCGGTTATACATAAGCGATATCGTTTATTACAAGCTTGCAGAATTTTACAGAAAGGCGTACGCACTTGCTGCTGACTATATCACTGTCGGGGACACGGAAACGCTGCCGGAGGTGCATTGGCTGTTGGGGTGGGTAGCGTTCAAGAGTCTAAAGGACTACGAGAGCGCATATCGGCATTTTTCGGATTTCCACAGGTCAGCAAGGACGCATGAACAGCTCAGCAAGGCGGCATATTGGGCCGGGCGCACAGCAGAAATGCTCGGAAGGACAGGTGCATCTCTTGAATGGTTCGGACTGGCATCATTGCATAAAACGACTTTTTACGGGCAATTGTCTCTAATGCAGCTAGGTGTGATGCAGATCCGCCTTGAAGGGCACAATAGGCAATACAGCCGCGAGCATTACCTCCACTGTAAGAACAACATATTTGCAAGGATCGGCTATATGCTGTCCCTAGCACAGCAGCACGAAATCGCAGACCTGTTTCTACAGCATGCAATTAAGAAGACCAACAGCCCAGAGGTTGCTGGCATAATAACTGAGCTGGCCTTATTAAGTGGCAATGTCCACTCTGCTCTAAAAGTGGCCGCAGCTATAGAGCCAAAGTTCTGCCTCCCAGAAAGCCTTTACCCACGGCATTACCTAGTCGCAGACGATAATCAAGAGATCGTGCTGTCCATAATAAGGCAGGAGAGTAGATTCGATCGGAAGGCCAAAAGCCCGGCTAATGCAATCGGGTTGATGCAGCTTCTACCATCTACTGCCATGGAGGTCGCAAAGGATCTTCGGGTGGAATACAGCGAGAGCTCCCTCACAGATCCCGAGTATAACATCATGCTGGGGCATCATTATCTGAAGAAGTTGTTGAAGACATACAACAACTCACTAGTGCTTGCTCTGGCAGCTTACAACGCCGGGCCACGTAACGTTAACATGTGGATCAAACACCTGGGAGACCCCAGGAAGCTGAGTGAGCCAGCAGAACTCGCCCTATGGATCGAGTCTGTCCCCTTCAACGAAACCCGCACGTACCTGCAGAGGGTATTAGCGAACTTGCAGGTATACAACGGCATGTCCGGCAAGTTCATGACCTTAAGCTAAGGTACCATGGCCCGGAGCTAAGGGGCATTTAGCGCTGGGTGGCTCTGTTGCTCGCGCTGAAAATGAAGTATACACACCCGAACAACCAGACCAAGGCAAGGGAGTACCATGTGATTGCGTACTCCAGGTGGTCGTTCCTCACTTTCAGGCTCTTATTAGGCAGCAGTCCGCCCTCAGCAGCATTACTGCCCCACACTATGCAGGGTTCCAGGGCAAGATTAATGTGCGCAGCCATACCGGCGATATCAAACCAGAACCACAGGTTTCTTTGGGCACTGTTTTGCACAGCCCAACTGATTCTGGAGCGAGACTCGCAATACAAAACACCTTCAACCGAGACAAAACTCGACTTTGCACCTAACACCGCAGCGACTTTAGTCACGTCCGAAAACGTCCCTCTGTTGACTAGAATATGTCTGCCATCCATCAACGCAAAGGGCTGTAGGAAGTAGTACCCTGCCTCCCCCGCATAGACTCGGAAATATCTTTCATCCTTGAAGCTGCCCCAAAGAGTCACCTGTCTGTAGGCAGAAGAACGCAGTTCTTCCAGGGAAAGAGCTACCGCGGGCATGCGCATCTTCTCAATGATCTGTAACTTCTCTTGTAATCTAAAAAGCTGCCATGTGCCCAGCAAGCATAGCAAAAGGCATGGTATTGCACATACACACACGCGCAGCGCCAACCGCGCATAGTAGCGGCTACACATCGTCCAAACCTGCTCCATATCGGAAACTGCGTGTCGTAGCATCCGACATAAAACCTCCGCTGCACGTCATAAAACTTTGTGGTTATAGCACAGCACAGTAGCGGTACAAAACTTTCTGCAATTCCGACACATATTGCCAGTACCGTCAAAACCCCAGGATTTTCGCAGATTTCGACGCACAGTAGTGTCTAACAACTATTGAATAACCCAGCATTGACACTGCACCTTTTCGATGCCAAAGTGGTGGACAGTAAGCCATGCTACGCCCCCAACCTGGGCTGTGGTGGTGTACGTGGACAAGTTAATACTTTTGTGAGCTTTTGGCTCTTAGAATCAGGCGGTTTTGCTGTTGTTCAGGTGCGTATGGAAAGGGTGAGCACAAGCATTCGTCGTCTTTTCCTTCCCTTAGGGTTGGTCTTGGCCGCTGTCGCGTACGCTATCCTGCACGGAACGCTGTACAGCAGTACCGCACATGCAGACAAGGGAGCCCCAGTAACGCAACCTGCTCCTGTACAAAAAAACGCCGAAGCGCAGCCACCTCCTGAAAAACCCCCTGCATCCACAAAAAAAGGCGCAGATGCTCCCATCAATGCTAAAAGCGCAGAAGATCCCAAGCAAACCTTTGCGAAGGACACAGAAAACCTCAAAAAAACTTCGTACACTAGGCGTGATTTCAGAGAATTCGTAGTGAGGTGCAATGCCAAGGGTGTTGCGCCAAATTTTAAGAAGGAGTTCGGAAGCAACCTGGCCGGTGCGGACTTTAGCGAGCTGGATATGCGGGGTGCGATCTTCGACGGCGTGAGTCTGGTACGAGCAAACTTCAGACACAGTAATATCTCAGATACCACGTTTGTAAAGTCTGACATGAGGGGAGTGAATTTCTCCAGTGCCGATTTGAACAGATCACAATTCGAAGAAGTAGATCTTAGATTTGCCAATTTTGCATTCTCGGACCTCAACGAAGTAAAGGTCACCTCCTCTGATATCAGTCAGGCTTCCTTTATTGGGGCAGATATGCAGCTGCTGGTGCTGAAGAATGCTCAGGCATTAGGCACAACTTTCACGAACGCGGATCTCGGCTCTGCATCAGTATTTCGCTCTGTCATGACCAATGCCAACTTCCAGGATGCAGAAGCCACCGCTCTTTCCATACATGACAGCGACTTGTCATCAGCCAACCTTTTTGGCGCCAACCTCAATAACGCAAAAATTCAGAATTCCACCCTTCGAGACTCCATCATGTATGGGGCCTACATGGATTTCGCAGACTTTACCAATAGCGATCTAAGCAATGCGAATATGGAGATAGCGAGCATTCGTTCAGCAAGTCTCCATCGCACCAACCTGACAAACGCCAACTTGTACTCAGCAGACATTTACCATACCGACCTGAGAGAAGCCAACCTCAGCGGGGTAGTTTTGGGCAGAGCGGTGTTGGTGGGAGTGAATCTGCACGATGCCATACTGACCAGGTCGAGGCTCAAGGGAACCTCAATATCCGAGTCCATACTCATAGGATCAGATTTCAGGGATGCAGTTTTCGATTCCTGCAAGATTACTAGAAGCGCCCTGAAGCTCGCTTCGTTAAACAGAGCAAAGGTACACAACACTTCCATATCACACACAGACATGGCACGTGTTTTCGTGAATGGGGCACGCTTTCAGGGAGTAACAATATCAAGAACGAACCTCGAAGGTGCTATACTGAACGACGTCAAGATGTCCGCATCTGCATACAATAACGTAAAGGCCAATGACCTTATATGGGCATCATCAGAGCTTCATGATGTAGCCATACACAGCACAGTGCTGAGTAACGCGGTGTTTGCGTCCAACAAGTTCAAAAAGGTAAGTATCTCCGGTAGTGACGCGTCTAATGCGCGCTTTCTGGACTCAGAATTCACGGGTACCAGCATTTATGGGAACAGATTAGAAGAATCCGACTTTCAGGATTGTATTTTTCATTACACTGTAATAATCGACAACGACGTGTCGGTCCCAGCCAGTGGAGCAGTGACATCAACGCAAGCATTACAGGAGTTGTTGCTGGACTCCAGAGTCCTTGATGTCAATTTCTCTCACCTTGATTTCAGCGGGATGCGTTTGCATGATATCGACTTCTCAAATTCAAAACTGATAGGCACACTTTTTCAAGAAGCCCACTTGAGCGGAGTAAAGTTCTCTGGCGCGGACTTGTATGCTGCGGACTTCACCGATGCCTCCATTGTCGATGTGGACTTTACGGGTTCCAACACCTCCGGAGTAGTCTGGCCGGAAGGGTATGTACACAGCAGCGGGAAGCCCAGTGCTGTCAGGTCTGATAATGCTGTACACTCTGGCTCCACAAGGCCTTCTAGCACTTCAGAGAAATAGCATAAAGCATAATCGCGGGTGACCCGGTGGTTCTGCTGTGCGTTACAGGGGTCGTGCAAGGTCACTACATGACCGGGACTTTCGCGTGATGGGCAATATCCAGGAAAGTAAACCTGTTTCTGGTCGCAAATGCTAAGTTTGATATCACTCTGTACTTTTCGGTTGTCCATCCAACGTGCTCCGGCAAATATGGGCTACCCATATCACGCAGAATACCCTCCAATAGTTCGGGGTCTAGTACCTCCTCCACTACCCTTTTTGAGATATATTCCCATTTTTCATCTATCACGCGATTGAGATGCGCTGCCTTTTGCGAATCCACGGCCTTTTGCGATAGAGTATCACAAAATTCACTCGCACAGTCCGCGTTGAAGTGTTGTCGGAGGACACTTTGATCCAGCGAGGTCGCAGAAAGCCGCGGCTTCATTCCGCACACTTTCTTCTGCAATCGTGCCATAATCACCGTTGCAACACCCACCCGCTCTCCGTGCAAAAAATCATAAGCGTCTAGAAGCTCTGTAGCGCCCGCTAGAATATGCTCCCCTTGACTGGCAGACTGGCTCCCTCCAACAACGAACATTCCGATCCCGGATAGGAACAAGGCTTGCATCAATAACATAATTGTGTCGCTGTCCTGGGCTATAAGACCGCGATAGTTCTCAACTAAAGCCTGCTCTACCGCCGCGCTTATGAGAAAAGGCAGCTCGTCATACGGCGTCCCCAGCAATGCGTGTGATAGCAACCAGTCCGCACGTACAGTAGACCGACAGATAAAGTCTGCAAACCCGCTCTTAATCAGCCTTGCAGGCGCCTTTGTTAATATGTCCGTATCCACATATATGGCCAGAGGCAACTTCCCGGGGCAGGATTTCTTGATGCCATTTTCCGCTGTGATTGACGCATTAGGAGAGGTGTACCCGTTCATGGAGGTGGCAGTAGGAAACAGTATGTATTCCTTGGAATCGCTCCGACAGATATACTTGCAGATGTCGTTAATGGTCCCACTGCCGAGCGCAACTATTAGATCTGCATCGCCGGCTGCGCGCCTAACACTGTCTACCAGTTCGACTGAGGCATTGTATCCACCGTGAATTACGTAGTGATCCAGGGAGTTAAGCACGTCTGCGTCCAAAAGCTTTACTGTATTATCGTCAGCAACAAGCAGCGCCTTACCTGGGCGGATTGAGGTTATCACGTCTGGAAGGCTGGACAGTGCCTTGTTACATACATGTATAGCATTGGAAAGATACTCAGCAGCCTTGGCATGACCACCAGCAACAATGTGCGGAAGCGCCATTTCCAGAAACTGAGTAGTCACAGCATCAGATGAAGGTTGAAACGTTAAGTATACAGCCAGCAGAAGGTCATAGCAAAAACTATACCTACCGACGGAAGATTGGTGACGCACTACCAAAAAACCCACAATGCGAACGGAGATATGGTAAACATGCAATCGCTCAGCTTGTGGGCACAGAAGACAAGGTTGACTGAAATTGTGTTCTGGATGATACTGCTGCGTTGAGTTTCTATTCGGGTGTGGCTTGAGTCCGCTAGAGCAGTTCAGAGTGGTTCGGCTGTTTGATATACAGACGCCGTGGGGCATAGATCTGAGTTTTACAAATTGTTCGCTTTTTATGGTCTTGGCGTCCGGGTTGTCGATTCTGCTTTTGTGCTGGGCTCTGAGGAGGGCTGGGGTGGTTCCTAGTCGTTCGCAGGCAGCTGTGGAGCTGATCTACGATTTCGTCGCAGACACGCTTGAGAGCAACTCAGGGAAAGACGGACTTCGTTACATACCTTTGGTGATGACGACGTTTTTGTTCGTGTTGGGATGTAATTTGGCGGGCATCCTGCCACTTGGGTTTACGGCAACCAGTCATCTAGCGGTAACCTTGGCCTTGTCGCTTGTGGTGTGCACGTGCGTCACGATTATTGGGTTTAAGCATCAGGGGTTGCATTTCCTTAGGGTCTTTCTGCCCACGGGTACGCCTTTGTGGTTAGCTCCCATGATGGTATTCATAAAACTGTTTGCGTACGTTGCTCGGCCGGTCAGCCTGGCTATACGGTTGGCCGCCAATATGATTGCGGGTCATACTATCATCGCGGTGATTTCTAGCTTCGTGTTGAAGATGCACCCGATAATGATGCCTCTACCGTTTGTGTTTATCATGATCTTGATAGCCTTTGAAATCTTCGTTGCGGCTCTACAGGCGTACATATTTACGGTTCTGACCACGGTATATCTGGCAGATGCTGTCTCCGAACACTGATGGGTGTGCGGCTCTTAGTTGCTAAGTGCGTTAACTTCCCTGTATATCCGGATAGGCGCCCTCTTGATTGCCTTGCAGACGTCGTGATTATGGGTTGTGCAGCTGATGGGCACAACGTACATCGATTCGTGGATTTAGGGCCCTAGTATCCTGAGGAAATTGGCTGCTATCCGCAACATCAATTACTGATTGACTTAGTATAGCAAGCCCTTATAATCTGTAGGGTTGAAACTTGCACTGGTGGTGGTTTATGGATTCCCTGAGGTTTGTGGCTGTTGGGTTGAGCGTCCTTGGTATGGTGGCATCCGCACTGGGAGTTGCAACCGTTTTCTCCGCTATGCTCAATGGTATTGCCCGTAATCCAGAAACGGAAGACAGAATGAAGAAGTATGTCTATACCGGTGCTGCTTTGGTTGAGGCCATGGGTCTGTTCTCCTTCTTGTTGGCGCTGTTGTTGATATTTGCGGCCCAGTAGTTTATGGGTGGCGTACCTCAGCTAGATGCCTCTACGTACCCTTCGCAGGTATTTTGGTTTTTGTGTGCGTTCTCGTTGCTCTACTGCGTAGTGCGGTGGGTGGTTGTCCCCAAAATTGAGGGTGCAATAGGTAGTAGGTATTCTCGAGTCGGGGGTGCCCTGGGAAGTGCGCGCAGCATTTGTGAGTCAGTGCAGACAAAATTGCTAGCTCAGCAGGCGGCGCTTGATAGTGCCAATGACCAGGCTCGTGATACGGTGCGCGCGGCGCTTTGTGAGGTTTCTGCGTGCATGGAGCAGGCACGTTCCTCGTTAGAGGAGGAGATGGGCAATGTCCTCAAGATAGTTGCGCAGCGTCTGGAGGATCTTGAGCGTGACTCGCGCGATGAGTTGGTTGCTCTAGCTGCGGAGGTTGCATTCATGTACTACTCGAAGGTGCGGGGTGGTGACGAAACAAAGAGAGTCAGACTCGAGAAGTTGGTAGCTAAATTGTACGGGGGGAAGTTATGACCATGAGTACCCATTTGATTGTTGATTTTGCCTTCTGTGTTGGATTTGCTTTGGCTTTTAATCCAGCGCGTAAATTTATCAAGCGCTTCTTGGAAGAGCGCTCCGGCAAAGCTGCAGATATCGTTGAGCAATCCGCTGCCCTTGAGGATAGAGTGACGTCTATGTTATTGAGCGTGTCGCACAAAGAGTGTGAGGTTGACGCTACCATGCGCGAGATTCTAGAGAGATCTGAGGAGCAATATCGCATGATAGTGGAGAATGGGAAGAAGGAAATCGAGGAAATGCTGGAAACTCAGGTCAATTTGGCAACTGAGAAGATTGCGGTTCAGATCGATAATTTCGTTCGGTCCTTGAGGTTGGTTGCGGTTGATGCCGCTTCTGGTGCAGCAAGGAATCTCCTCAAAGAGGAACGAGATGGGAGAGAACGAGGTGGAGAGAGTGGCAGTGATGTTGCACCGCCTCAGGAGCAAGATGAGGATGTGGCTAAAAAGCTGCATTAGATAGAGGTGTTTTAGGCGTCGTTTGCCGCATTGGTAAAGGGTGGTGCCAGGCTAGAGACGCTGCGCCGGGGGGAGATGCGTGATGGTTGTCGTCTGTGCGGTGCGTCGCCCCACGTCGGCGTAGCTCTGCTACCGGTGTGGCAGAGCGACCAACTTGGTTGGCGCGGCTTTTGGATAAGTAAAAGCTAGCTTCCGGCAATGGCGCTCATAGCGGCGCATTGAAGTGCTGTTCCTAGTGCGGCGGGTTGTGCGGCTTGGACCTTCCTGAACGCCTATACGCCGACTTTATCGGTGATCCACCTCAGCATTCTTTGCACAGTTCCCTGTTGCCCGTACAGTGCTCCCTTGTGAAAGCTGCTTATCACCAATAGCACGGTTCCTATCGCAGCGGAGAATATGGGATTCCTGTCATATTCTTGATCCATCCCTTGAATGCTTACCGGCAGTCCGATCCTGGTCTGCCTGTTTAACACGTGGTTGGCGATCTCCCGTATGCCAGTCAAGTTGCTACATCCTCCCGTGATGACCACCTTATTCACCACGTTTTGATATCCACTAACTTTCCCCCGCACAATTTCCAAGATCTCCTCAACTCTGGGCCGTATTATGTTGCTTAAATCAGATTTCATGACAGACTGTCTGTCCCCGCCACCATCTTCGATTTCTACCGCATAATCCCTGTCAGCAGAGGTAAGCATTATGTCACCATGCAGGACCTTGATGCGCTCAGCATCCCGAACGCTGGTACACAGCCCGTACGCCATGTCACGAGTAATGTGCATACCCCCCAGTGGGATGGTGTCCGCATAGATGAACTTCCCTTTATCGAATATGCCCATAGAGGTATAGTGGCCTCCCATGTCGAGAACCATGGTTCCAAGTTCTTTTTCGTCTGCCGTCAAACAGGCCAGACCAGAGACATATGGCTCCGCAACGCATCCACCCATGCTTAAGTTGTTTTCCGTGATGCAATTTTCTATGTTTAGCAACGCGAGCTTGGAGGCTGTTACCACGTGCATGTCCGCGCGCAATCTGCTTCCGTACAATCCGCGCAGCTCAGTCACGTTGTGTAAGTCATCCAAGTGATAAGCTATGGGGATGTTGTGGACTACTATGTCATCGCCAGAAAATTTCTCATAAGTTTGGAGCACAATCCTGCGGATATCTCGCTCGGATATCTCGTGAACTGTAGAATTCATTTCATTCGAGACGTTATGCGACGAGATGTTACATCCGGATATATTGACGTATACCTGGCTCATCGTGTGCCCGGAAATCTGCTCAGCAAGGTCTATGCTGGATAACACTGAATAGCCAGCGTGCTGCTTGTTGGTAATCGCACCACCGTTTACGCCATCAGCGGCTTTGTACCCTACCCCCATGACCTCCGGTGCCCCGTTGCTGTGGATCTTGACTACAAGGCAAACCATTTTCGTGGAGCCCATGTCCAGAATCGCAAAAACGCCTTTTTTGGGTTCCGTCATGACAGCAGAATGCAACACAATACAATACTCTTCCGGCGCTAAAATCTGGGTCAGACCCGGCTCCATCTTATATTGTTATCACAACATGGCAAGCATTTTCACTCCCCTGCGAATTCTCGACAGTCGCCGAGCACCACCCTGAAACATAGAAAACAGCAACACAAAAATCGGCACGAGCTCTAGTCGTCCGATCAACATCATGACCGTCAGCACAAGTTTGGTGGACCCAGCCAAAGGCGCATATGTCCCCCTGGGGCCGATAATCTCACCCAAACCTGGGCCTGTATTCGCGAAGGTGGAGGAAACGGACGTGACAACCGTTGTCATATCACCTTCAATCCAGGAAACAATAACACACCCCACACAAAATATCAGAATATACACAAAAAAGAAGGAGTGGACTCTGAGTAACAGCTCTGTCCCAGTTCCCCTGGTGTTATGAGTCATAAAAAACCCCTGCTGAAGCGCGCCTCGCAGATATTTGTATCCATCATGAGCCAAAATCATTATCCGATGCATTTTGACCCCACTGTTCGTCGATCCCGAGCACCCGCCACAAAGGGTGAGGATCGTACCGGAAAGTGCTATAAAATGCCAGCCGCTATAGTCATGGCATACAAACCCGGTAGAGGTCGCAAGCGACACGAAAGTAAACGTGACATGCCATAAGGTCTCAAAAAAGCCTCCGTCCGGAATATTATCCTTATAGAGATGTGCCGTACCAAGCACAGAAAACGTAAGTAGGACACCAATAAAAACGACAAACTGCTTAAGCTGTAGCCTGCCGTCAAAAATCAGCTTGAGGTATACAACAAAGGGGCAGGATGCCAGCAGCATGAAAACCATAGCAATCACTTCGATCCACAAGCTATCAAAATGCTCTATGGAATCGTCGTAATTCGCAAATCCGCCGGTGGAGATCGTGCTCATCGCGTGGCATATAGCGTCGAACACGGACATGCCCGCCATGTTATACAACACGGTGCACAGCACGCACAGCATTACATACACACAAATGATGCACTGGATTGTCTTGAAGACCCCCAACCGAAACTTTCGCTCAGAAGACTCGGCCCCACACATATCCGCAATGCCAACTATTTTCAGGAGCGGTAACAGCAGAATGCCTACCGTTACGACTCCCAAACCCCCAATGAAATTTAGCAGGGCACGCCACAACAGTATGCCAGGCGACTTTGTATCCAGATTATATAGCACCGTGGCCCCTGTAGTCGTGAGCCCGGACATAGATTCAAAGAGAGCATCTGTATAGGACAAGTGAGTAGTGCTCGAAAAAACAAACGGTAAAGCGGCCAATGCCGGTAGCACTACCCACACAATACACGTGAGCAATACTGCCTCAGATTTATCTATACTGCGTGACCTACCACTAAGCACGCACACCGCACCCACAATAGCGGATATCGAGAAGGCAGAAGCGAAACTCTCCCAGTCCTGACCTCCCATGAGAAGATCCGCCACCATAGGGGCTAAGAACATCAGAGAGAACAGTACCGAAAACACCCCCAAAGTGAAAACTGAGCCCCGCCATGGGTTAGATCCCGCACGCCCTTTGCCAGGCACAACCACCACTCACAACCAGATTGCTTCGCGGTGAGTTCTAGCACAGATATCACAAAAGGCAAGTGCTTCAAATTGCTTATGGTTAATGCACAATGGAGATTAATAATCGTATCTCCAAATCCAGAGAAGAAGTTGCTGCCAAAGGCACTTTTTGTGCACAAAAAGTGCTGTTTTCTGTTACAATCGCACTATGGAGAGATGGCTGAGTGGTCGAAAGCGCACGCCTGGAGAGTGTGTACACAGCAATGTGTCGGGGGTTCGAATCCCCCTCTTTCCGTGTTTAGTTAACTATCCAAAAAACGCACGGTGGAATCTAAGGTCCTTGAAAAACTGCGCGGCTTAGGTCTGCATAACAGATACGCGGTTGCAGTCTCCGGGGGCGTAGATAGCATGACGCTTTTGCATTTAGTATCTGTGTTCCACAAGCAAGAGTCACAAGGCCTTCCTCCCACAGTACTTACCGTAAACCATGGGTTCCGTCCCGAAGCCGAGGAGGAGACTAGGTTTGTTCAGACAAAAGCCTTAGAGTGGGGCTTAGAATGTAAGATACTTCAGCGAAACGAGAAGGAAAGCCCACGCAGCTCCTCGCAGGCAGCAGCAAGAGAAATCAGGTACCGCCTGCTTCATCAGTGGTGCACAGAGCATTCTGTCGAATATCTACTGGTGGCCCACAATAAAAGCGATTTAGCAGAAACCGTCCTAATGCACTTAGAGCGCGGCAGTGGCATTGACGGATTATCTGGCATCCATGAGCGATCCGCATTTGGCACCATCGTCATTTTAAGGCCCCTTCTGGGGTTTACAAGGCGGCAAATCCTGGACTACGCAGCTAAGGAAAAGTTGCCTTGGATTGAGGACCCGAGCAACACAAACCCAAAATACAGAAGAACCTTCTTTCGCAGCTTGATAGCGAATAGCAACAATCCGGGACTGGTGACAGAGCGCCTATACAGAACCGCATTACACTTGAAAAGGGCTCTGTCTTGTATCGCGCATTATGTAAAAGCATCGCTAGATCACTGCCTGGAGTTTAGCGAATTTGGCTTTGTAGTTATAAAGTCGCAGGAATTCCGCAGTGTCCCTGAGGAGATTGCAACCAGGTTGCTGCTGTTTTCACTGATGGCTATGGGCGGAAAGAATCATAAACCAAGGTATTCTCAGTTTCGCTCACTGTTCGAGAAGGTGTGGCAAGACGAGCATTTCCAGCCCAGAACCTTACACGGCTGCAAAGTTTTTAGAAATCCGGATGGGAATGTCCATATAGTGCGGGAAGTGGCGCCCATAGGCCGCATAGTATGTATAGGCGAAGCAGTAGAAACAGTGCTGCAGTGGGACTGCAGATTCATAATAAAGGTGATGCAAGCGGGCAGCGTTCCTTTGGATGCATCCCAAACAGCAATGTCAGGTGGTTGCAGTGAGGCACTCATATCGGGCAAATCTGCACAGGATGACAACTGTGGGATGCCAAGCAATCCATACATAACCCCTTTGGCCGATGGACCAATACCTGAGCATTTGAGATTCATTCACAGAGATGTTGTCAGCGGGCTTCCAGTATTGGCTTCCAAGGATAAAGTACTTGCCTACCCCTGGCAAAACAATAATATAGGTGTTACCCCTGCAGTCAGCGTGGAGGAAGTTCTGGTTAGGGGGGGCGTGATTAGCTTAATTTATAGTCAGCTTTATCAGTAGAGGTCGCCGGTCATGAACTTTCGCAAGGTTGTCGAGGGGTTGATTGTGTGGTCAGCAGTGATCGCCCTTACAGCCATTCTGTATACCCAGTTCGGTGATAGGATCATCGGCAGCAAGGAGCTTCGCATACCCTTCTCTGAGTTTTTGGTGAGATTGGACGCAGGCGAGGTGGAGCGCGCTAATATAACTGAGCGCGAGATATCAGGGAAGTTACGTGACGGCACGAAGTTCAGAACCGGCGGGGTGATCTACGATAGCCTGATCAGGACCATGCATGAACAGAAGGTGACGTTTGAGTTTTCGTCCGGCGAGACACTCCTGGGCATATTGGGAAGCCTGTTTGTGTCCTGCTTGCCCATGCTCTCGTTAGTGGTGATATGGTGCATTTTCCTTAAGCAAATTCAGGTAGGCGGCAACCGCACCATGAGTTTCAGCAAGTCCCGGGCGAGGTTGATGACCGACAATCGGGGCAAGGTAACCTTCGAAGACGTGGCTGGGATCGATGAAGCGAAGGAGGAGCTAGTTGAGATAGTTGACTTCCTCAAGCATCGGCAAAAGTTCCAGAAATTGGGGGGAAAAATTCCTAAGGGCTGCCTGCTCATAGGACCACCTGGAACCGGTAAAACTCTACTTGCACGCGCCATAGCGGGGGAAGCGAGTGTCCCATTCTTTAGTATCTCCGGGTCCGATTTTGTAGAGATGTTCGTCGGTGTAGGTGCAAGCAGAGTTCGCGACATGTTCGAACAAGGTAAAAAGCACGCACCTTGCATAATCTTCGTAGACGAAATAGATGCGGTGGGGCGTCACCGTGGAATAGGACTCGGAGGCGGTAATGACGAGCGAGAACAAACTCTGAATCAGCTACTGGTAGAAATGGATGGATTTGAATCCAACGAGGGCGTCATCATAATCGCCGCAACCAACCGTCCGGATGTGCTGGACCCTGCGTTGCTAAGACCCGGGAGGTTCGACCGCCAGGTTACCATATCAATTCCGGATATAAATGGGCGGGAGAAGATAATTAATGTGCATTCAAAGAAAGTGCCCATGGCACCGGATGTTGACATAAGGGTGGTTGCCAGGGGGACACCGGGTTTCTCTGGGGCGGATCTGGCGAATCTGGTGAATGAGGCAGCGCTGATCGCAGCGAGGCTAAACAAGAAGATCGTCACCATGAGTGACTTTGAGTACGCTAGGGATAAAGTCATGATGGGTGCGGAGCGCAGATCCTTGATGATGACCGACGAGGAGCGTCGTCTCACGGCTTACCATGAGGCGGGACACGCAGTGGTCGCTTTTCACAGCCCGGCCTCGGATCCTATACACAAAGCTACTATCATACCCCGGGGCAGGACTCTGGGCTTGGTTATGAGACTTCCAGAATCTGACAGGGTTTCCCATACTCGAGAGAAAATGCTGGCCGATCTTATGGTAGCCATGGGAGGCAGGGCCGCAGAGGAGCTGGTGTTTGGGTATAGCAAGGTGACTAGCGGGGCATCTTCAGACATTCGGCAGGCTACGGAGTTGGCAAGGGCCATGGTCATGAAATGGGGCATGAGTGACAGTGTCGGGCCGTTGTACCACAACGATGACAGAAATGAACAGATCTCTAACGACATGGCAAACCTCATAGACAGCGAAGTAAAGGCCATAGTCTCGAAGGCGCTTGAGGAGGCTAAGTCCTTGTTAAACAAGCATACTGACTCTCTGCGTGTTATCGCGGAAAACCTTCTGGAGTTTGAAACACTCACCGGAGAGGAAATAGGAATTTTGATGTCTGGCAAGAAGCTCGATAAAGAAGATGAGGGAGACAGGAAGCCTACCAAGCGTTCTTTCGTTCCTGACTGAGTACCCGTGGAGACTGCAGAATTCGGTCTTATTCCCTCCCACCTGGATTGTGGCCTAGGTCTGTGCTACAGTCACGGGTCGCCAGGGCAACCCACCAAGCTGGACAGCACTTGTGTATCTGGCAGTTCGGTGCTATCCCGACTCTGGGCGGTGTGCAACCGTAAGTTGTTGCGTGTTTCTGTAGTGGCCTCTCGCAAGATGTGAGACCCTGCCAATTCCTGTTGTACTTTCTTCAACTTAGGCATATAATCCGCCCTCCGGTTACTCTGGATGTGATCCCTATGTTAAGCATAGCAAAGCGGATGTTCTGGCCGTACAGCTGTCGGGCAGGCGGAGCCTCGTTCCGTAAAATTGTCAAAAGTGTAAATTCGCTTGAAGAAGAGATGGCTGCGCTCACAGACGGTGAACTTTTCTCCAAGACAAATCACTTCCGGGAAATGCTCGCCAATGGGCACACCTTGGATGACATATTGATCCCAGCGTTTGCTGTGGTCCGTGAAGCTGCAAAACGGGTGCTGAACATGCGCCATTTCGACGTGCAGCTCATTGGAGGAGTGGCGCTGCATCGGGGAATGATTGCGGAAATGAAAACGGGGGAAGGGAAAACTCTAGTTGCTACTCTCCCGGCATACTTGAATGCACTCGAAGGACAAGGGGTACACGTTGTGACGGTAAACGATTACCTCGCCAAGCGGGACTCCGAGTGGATGGGCAGCCTGTATGGGGCCTTAGGGATCAGCGTAGGATGCATCACTGGCTCAACTCCCGATGAGCACAGAAGGGACGCGTACGCCTGTGATGTACTGTATTCTACAAATAACGAGCTCGGGTTCGACTATCTACGTGACAACATGAAATTCAGTCGGGAATCCATGGTGCAGCGTGGGTTCAACTACGCCATCATTGACGAAGTGGATTCCATTTTGATCGATGAGGCAAGAACCCCATTGATTATCTCCGGGCCTGTAGAGCGAGATAATAGAATATATGGAAGGGTAGATGCGTTGGTCAGAGCCCTGGAACCAGGAGATTACGAAATAGAGGAGAAGCACAGGTCTGCCTTCTTGAGCGAGGAAGGTGCAGTTAAGGTTGAGAAGATGTTGCACTCCAAAGGGCTAATCCCTGACGGGTCGTCGCTGTATGACACAGAAAACATAGTTATGATGCACTATATAAGTCAGGCTCTACGGGCCCATAAGCTTTTCACCGTAGACAAGGACTATATAGTAAAGAATGGCAATGTCATCATAATAGACGAATTTACGGGTAGGATGATGGAAGGCCGTCGGTATTCTGACGGGCTGCACCAAGCGCTAGAGGCGAAAGAAGGAGTCAACATCAACAATGAGAACCAGACCCTGGCCTCCACCACGTTCCAAAATTACTTCCGGATGTACAAGAGAATCTCCGGCATGACCGGTACTGCGGCAACAGAGGCAGAAGAGTTCCTGGGCACGTACAACTTGCAGGTCACACAAATACCCACCAACGTCCCGGTAAGAAGGGTGGATTTGGATGACGATGTGTACTGTACAGAGGAGGAAAAATTTGAGGCCGTTATCGATTTTGTGGTTGAGTGCAATAAGAGGTTGCAGCCCTCGTTGGTGGGAACCATTAGCATCGAAAAGTCCGAACTGCTGTCAGGAATGCTCACCAAACGGGGTATCAAGCATTCTGTATTGAATGCCAGGTATCATGAAAAGGAAGCACATATAATAGCGCAGGCCGGTAGACCGGGAGCGGTGACCATAGCGACCAATATGGCAGGTAGGGGAACAGACATCCAGCTGGGGGGAAACCCAGAAATGTTGGCAAAGGTTGAGCTGTCCGAAATCACATCTGAAGAGGAGCGCAACGATAAGTATGCACAGCTCGTGGAACAAACGAAGCGTGATAAGGAGATTGTGGTTGCAGCCGGAGGCTTGTGCATCATTGGGACGGAAAGGCATGAAAGCAGGAGAATTGATAATCAGCTGCGCGGACGGTCCGGAAGACAGGGAGACCCGGGCTTATCAAAGTTTTTCCTTTCCCTGGAAGATGACTTGCTGAGGATTTTCGGCTCCGACAAAGTGAAAGGTATGCTGAAAAAGCTGGGCATGAAAAGGGGCGAGGCCGTCCAGCACCGGTGGATCAGCAAAGCAATAGAACGCGCGCAAAAGAAAGTCGAGTCCCGAAACTACGACACCCGGAAGTCGTTGCTCAAGTTTGACGACGTCATAAATGAGCAGCGGAAGGTGGTGTTCGAGCAGCGAAATCAGGCTCTCGACAATGACGACTATGACTTCACATTCATGTATTGCAACACGAACCAGGAGTTGGTGTCGCGCATCATCAAAGACAGGTACTGCGACTTTGACAAAGCCACCTCCGAGTTGTTGTCATCCGAGGTACAGAGAATATACGGAGTGGACTTGGATATGACACAGCTTGAAAGCCTAGAAACTAGGGAAGAACTGATCGAGTATTTGAACAAGCTGGCAGAAGAACTACTTGAAAAAAAGTCAGCGGAATTTGTATGCGATGGAGAAAATCTGTGGAACTTCGCCGCCAAGCGGGTCCTGATTACTTCTCTGGATCATGTGTGGATAGACCACTTGTCTGCACTTGACAGTCTGAAGTGTGGTATCAGCCTCCGTTCGATAGGGCAAAAGGATCCTCTGAACGAATTTAAGATAGAAGCCTTTTCTATGTTGAACCACATGCTCTCCAAATTCTACGAGATGGTGATACAAAAGCTGTGTCATCTCAGATTGGAACAAGGCCCCGTGGAGGCGCATAGGTCAGCTGCGTTATCGAACCCATCTTCTTTATTTGGCCGTGTTTCTCGCAATGAAAAATGTCCGTGCGGGTCCGGAAAGAAGTTCAAGCATTGTCACGGCACTTTGCAGCTGTAGTAGGTGTTCAGTACCTACATTGCGCTGTCTCAGTGGCTACCATAAAATTTTGTACAATGTTGTAGATCGTAATTGCCGGGCAACTCACCTTCTTATGTTATGCTATCTAGGAAGTGTGCCATACGACGCAGACAGCCCGCCGATTGAGTTCGTGGGGGCCTTGCTACTCTCGATTTCAAAATAAGAGATTGCGCCCTCAACCCCGTGTTTCCTGATGACATCATCGACAATGGATCTCTGGGTAACTGCTATGCTTACGAGGTTGTTGATTTTCATGTCACATATTCCCAACTTTCCGTTATTCACCGCATGGAACTCAACGACAATAAAATCGTCCCCCTGCTTCTTCTTGGTCAGTCTCACTCTAACAGCGTAGGTGTTGTCCCGTACTTGTTTTACCGACATGATTCTCATGATGTGGAACGCATGCATTCGCAGCTGTCGCGTATATACACCTTTCACATAACGCCCGTATGTATTGGTAAATCGCTCTCTTTGGGAGGGATCTGCCGACTTCCAGTGGCCGCCCATAGCAAATTTCGCAATGCCTTCTAGGTCAAGTACGTCATCAACCACCTCCTCTAGGCGTTCTTCGACATCCACACCATCCGACACTATGGAAAACAACCGCGCTTTCACGGTCTCAATAAACCCGCACACTTCTTGATGGTGGCTACATGTATCAAAGCGCTTGGTGAACGCCCCTAAAAATACAAGGACACCGCATAACATCAGAATACGGCTTACCTTAGCAAACCTTCCACACATCTCTGGTTCCTTCGGATAGAACATGCAATGCTATATCAGCAGCTGTTATATTAACATTAACTCAAATTACACCAAAAAACCCTCGTTAGCCAATGTCCGAGCATTCTCCGCACTCGACCTCTATGGTCACATGCGAGATTCCGAATTTCTCGTGTAGAAGCCTCTTTATCGACACCAGGAGATCAGAGTGTCTCGCCACATTGCCAACAATACTTTCCTCTACTTTCACATGCATAGTCATAATAGGGTAGTCTGCGGTCAAAGACCACAAGTGTACATGGTGAACATCAACCACCGCTGGGATGCTGTCGAGAATCAAGCCTTTGATTGCCTCAACATCTATATTCTCAGGTTTGCCCTCCAGCAAAATATTCCCAGAACTTTTGATGATCTTCAGCGCACTTGTAAACATCAGCGCGCTGATAAACAAGGACAGCAGAGGATCAACTACTTGCCACCCACTGACCATAACGACCAAAGAGGAAAGAACCGCAGCCACAGAGCCAAGCAAGTCACTGATTACGTGCAGCACCGCACTCTTTATGTTTAGGTTGTCCTCATCCTTGCGATACAAGATTGCAAACACAATTACGTTTGCGACCAATCCGAAAAGTGACACCACCAGCATAACCTGCCAGTGCATTTCTACTGGATATATGAATCTTTTTGCCGATTCACAAACTATAAGCGCCGCTACAACAAATAACGAAAGGCCATTGATGAATGCGGCCATAACCTGGAATCTATGGTAGCCATATGACCTGTGGGAGTCAGACTTCTTAACCGCAAATCTGTACGCCAAACAACTAAGTACCAGAGCGACAAGATCGGTAAACATGTGCCCTGCATCGGACAGCAACGCCAGAGAGTGCGACACAAAACCGCCAATCACTTCCACAATCATGGTTACTGCAACCACGACTATGGCCAGCACCATGCGCCTGTGCATGTGCGGAGAAAATTCACCATTGTGACTGGACATACGTGCCACCTCCGTCTAGTGGGTGATACTGGACTCGAACCAGTGGCCTTTTGCACGTCAAGCAAACGCTCTACCACCTGAGCTAATCACCCGGTGCCTTTCATGATAGGCAATGCCAGCTAAAAGTCAATTTATCAAGCGTTTCACGTAGGCCGTCTTATCAGAAAATAGCTGTTGGTCGATACGGGGCTTCATGCTGCAATCAATCCTGCTCCACGGCTAGCCGCACCGCACTCAGCACGAAAACCACGCTCACAGGGATCAAGCAGAGCATGCCTATGCCGAGTAAAACAACTGTTTTGCAGGCAAAACACATGTAGTCCCTCAGGAACAGATTAAGACACACCACTACCGGAACTATCATGGGAAATACTAAAATCTGCGCAGTGATCAGGCCCCCTGTCCCTCCTAACACCAATGCATGTCCAACAGCGGATATGAAATTTACAACCAAAAACCCGGCGCTCAGCGCTACCCCCAGGCTGATACTCTGGTAAATGCCCTCCCCCAATATTACGAAGTCCATGAGCGCCGCGGCAAAACTGATAGGTACCGAAACGCATATCCAGTGTGCCAATATTTTTAGGAACATAATACCCTCTGGCAGCGAGTTTTGTATCAACAGCTGCTCGAGAACCCCGCTATGATAGTCGTCATTAAACAGTGCACGCATGGAAACTTGCATTACAGTCACACCACAGACCCAAAAAAGGCAAGGCATAACCTTATTTGCGCACTCAGAGGGGAGTACAAAAAGTGCGGTGCCCACTACAACAATAAATAGCAGCACAACTTGCAAGGCACTACCTCCATTGCAAAACATCTCCTTAAGTTCACGGATTAATATGCTGACATAGAACACGCTAGGATACTCCATATGATCTGCTAGCAACATAGTGATACACGAAATGTTAATCAAGCATTCTTAGGATCTGTGTCTAACCTGTAACAAGCCGGAGGGTGCAGTGTTGCCCCAGTATACCCCAGACGATGAAGAGGACGAAAATTACATGAATCCCAAGCAGCTGGATTACTTTCGCAGCAAGCTTATCGCGTGGAAGCAGGCGCTTCAGCAGGAATCTGAAAAGAAGGCGGCAGAAGCCTTACAGTCGCACGCAGATGCGGACCTGACCGACATGGCTACTAGGGAACATGAGACGGATTTGACTCTACAAACTTGCAATCGCAATGATGCACTTGCTGTGGAAATCGACAACGCATTGCGTAGGATCGATTGCGGTCTATACGGGTACTGCGAAGAGACTGGAGAAAAGATAGGACTAGCCCGATTGGAGGCAAATCCAGTTACGTTGTATTGCATAGAAGAACAGGAAAGACGGGAAAAGCAGCAGCAGCTGTACGGTTGTGAAGAAGATCTCTGATCATTCAGATCGACCCGGAAACTTTGGCATGTATGTTGGCTGACATAGCCATATCCTGCCATGAGTGCTTTACACCGCAGATACCTTCCAAGTAGCATGCCCATAGCGCGCAACCATGTTTGCCATGGTAGCCATGTGGTACGCCAGCTCACAATAATCTGGCAAAATTGTTCGGATTGGTGAACTGACGGACGCTAATAGCTTGCACACTCCTACCAATTCTTCTAAAATGCGGCAGAAGGTTTGTGGCCTTTTGCTGGCGTTTCATGAGTGCCGGCTGCATACGCCCCCGGTGGCAAGCTGTCAGGTCTGTACTTGTATGGGATATGGTAAGGGATTCTTTGGAAGCCTCAGAGAGAGTTTGCGAAAAACCTCCTCTAAGCTGAATCTTGGCATCGGAAAGCTGTTCCAAAGCGGGAAAAAGGCAGATCAGGAAACTCTGAAAGAGCTGAAAAACTTGCTCATATCGACCGATATGGGGCATGAAAGCGCATCTTTCTTCACGAAAAAAGTATCTGAGATGCTGTTCAGCGAACCAGACAGTATGCAGGTTAGAGAAAGGCTGGCAGAGGAGATAGAGGCTTTCCTGGAAGGGATATCTGTCCCCATATCTATCAAGCATAGTCCTCAGATCATGATGCTCTGCGGGGTAAATGGCAGCGGGAAAACGACCACGATAGCCAAGCTGGCACATAAATTCCAAAAAGAAGGGAAATCCGTCTTGATAGGCGCGTGCGATACTTTCCGCGCAGCAGCCGTAAGTCAGCTGAGCGTCTGGGCAGACAGGATATCATGTCCGGTGGTTACAGGAGGCACTGGCGCCGATGCAGCAAGCGTGGCTTACAAGGCCGTGGATCAGGCCATACGCGAAGGTATAGATATAGTTCTGATTGACACTGCAGGAAGGCTGCAAAATCACAAAAATTTGATGGAGGAGCTGGCAAAAGTGCGTCGTGTTATCAGTAGGCACGATGAAGGCGCACCGCACAACACAATCGTGGTACTTGATGCTACCATAGGGCAGAACGCCTTCGCGCAAGTAGAGGTCTTTTCAAGCTTTGTGGACGTGAACGGAATCATAATGACGAAGCTGGACGGGACGGCAAAAGGCGGCATAATACTCAGAATAGCCCAGAAGCATAAAATACACCTGCATGCCGTAGGCACTGGGGAAGGCATAGACGACCTGCGAGATTTTTCTGCCCGGGAATTTGCCAGGGGTCTTTTGGAGATCTAACAACAAAAAGCGTACAGGCGATACATTATTATGTGTCTTACGTGTGCCGGATTGTTTTGGCAATGTAATTCGCATTGCTTGATGGGGCTGATGCACTGTATTCCGCTCATTACGCACGCTTGTGTTGTGTTATACATGATCTAGGTCTCCCCCAACCCCATTTTTCCTGCACAGGAGTTCAGTACAACACGATCCATCCTAGATTCGTGTTGCCAATACATGGCCTAATTAATGCGCTACCTGGACAGTTATTTGCGGATACAACCGAACTTGCCGCGTGACGCATTTAGTATTTCCCATCCCTGGAATATTGGCTATACTGTACCGTGTTATGCGTCTTGTCTTGGAGCCCCAATGTCGGTGCCTGTGACTGTAGCCTACGGAGACGGGATAGGCCCGGAGATCATGGAGGCGGTTCTGTTCATCCTCAAGGAGGCACGTACCGATATTTCCGTAGAAACTGTGGAGATAGGTCACAGCCAATACAAGAAAGAATGGCCTGCTGGCATTGCTCCTTCGGCATGGGAATCGGTGAACAGGACCCGGTTGTTGCTAAAGTCGCCCACCATGACTCCGCCGGGCGGTGGTCATAAGAGTTTGAATGTCGCACTGAGACAGAGGCTTGGGCTGTATGTGAACGTGAGGCCTTGCGTTTCGTACTTCCCAATTGTGGATACGTGTCACCCTAACCTAGACGTGGTCGTGGTGCGGGAGAATGGGGAAGATACCTACAGTGGAGTGGAGCATAAGCTATCCCAAGATACTCATGAATGTGTAAAAATCTCCACCAGGTCTGCCTCGGAGAAAACCTGTTGGTACGCTTTTAACTACGCCAAGGTCCATGGGCGGAAGAAGGTAACGTGCTTTGTCAAAGACAACATCATGAAGATGACAGATGGCGTGCTGCGTGCTTCCTTCGAGAAGGTATCCAAGAACTATCCGGATATCGAGGCAGATTGTTTCATAGTTGACATAGGAATGGCGAAGATCGCCCGTAACCCCGAGGCGTTTGACGTTGTGGTCACGACTAATCTGTACGGTGACATCGTGTCGGACATAGTATCGTTGTCTTCCGGGTCCATAGGGCTTTCAGGGAGTGCGAATATTGGTGATTACTATGCCATGTTTGAGGCAGTTCACGGTTCTGCGCCGGATATAGCGGGTCAGAATATCGCCAATCCTTCCGGGCTGCTCAGTGCCGCAGTGCAGATGCTGGTTCACGTCGGACAGGCAAACAAAGCGCAGTTGATTAACGATGCATTTCTGAAGACTCTGGAAGATGGTGTGCATACCCCTGACATTTATAGTGAGAAAACTAGCAGTCGCAGGGCTTCCACGACCGAGTTTGCACAGGCGATTGTGGATAATTTGGGCCAGAAACCGAAACGGCTAAAGGGTCTTGCTTTGGGCACGGGAGTGTCAAGTACGGGAGGTTCTAGCTATGTGCGCGGCGACCAGAAAAGGGTGTTGGTAGGCGTAGATGTCACCATACACTGGGAAAAAGGTGTAGACCTAAAGGAGTTGGTTCAGTCTTTGTCTGGACTAAGTTCAGTAATGCAACTGCAGCTGATATACGCAAAGGGTCTCGAACTATGGCCCAATGTGCCATATTCTTATGCCTACTTGGATCTCGTGTCGTGCAGGTTTTACGCCGAGGGCAAGGAAGAAGAAGGAATCGATGGCCGTGAGGTCGGCAACCTACTGCTGCAAATGGAGAGTGCTGGCATAGACACCGTAAAGATGGTGAAGCTGTATCTATATGATGGTGGTCGTGGGTTTTTTACCCCTTAGACGCGAAGGTTATGCGCGCTGGCCGCGGAGAAGGGTTGCATGCAGGTAGAGTTTGGGTTGTTGCCCATGGGTTCTCGAGGTTGTAGCGATGCACGGTCTGTTGGAAGAAGTTCAAGAATACATTGGCATTCAGGGGGGAACATGGAGGGTTCATGATGTACCTCACCGGGAGGTAGAGGCAATCAGGCAGAAGTTTGGTCTATGTGAGGTTGTAGCCAGAATCTTGGCCATGCGAAGTGTCCGTTTGGATGAGATAAATGACTTCTTGTTTCCCACCCTAAAGTTGTTGCTGCCTGATCCGTTTCATTTGTTGGACATGGATAAGGCCGTAGCCAGGATAGTAAGTGCAATTCACAATAAAGAAAGCATAGCAATCTTCGGGGATTATGACGTAGACGGGGCTACATCCTCAGCGATGTTGTACCGATACTTCAGTGGCTTAGGGGTGCGGTCTCGTATTTACATTCCAGATCGCATAGAGGAAGGTTATGGCCCGAATTCGGCTGCCATGCTGGAGTTGCGCGATGATGGGTATGATCTGTGCATAACGGTGGACTGCGGCACACTGGCACATGAGCCCATATTGGTGGCAAAATCCGCAGGCCTGGATGTTGTTGTGGTAGATCATCACATCGGGGTGAACACGCTGCCGGAAGCCATTGCCGTTGTGAATCCAAACAGACTGGATGAGTCATCAGTTCACACCTACCTGTCTGCGGCTGGCACTTCCTTTTTATTATTGGTAGCTTTACAAAAGGCCCTGAGAGAGGCTGGATTTTTTGAGCACAAAAGCGAGCCAAACCTGATGGATCATCTGGATCTGGTAGCGCTGGGCACCGTTTGTGACGTAATGCCCATGGTACGGCTCAACAGAGCGTTGGTAAAACATGGACTGAAGGTGATATCTACGCGCAGTAACGTCGGGCTTAGAACCCTCAGCGACGCAATAGGAATAGGAGAAAGAATAGGAGTTTACCACTTAGGCTTCAGTATAGGTCCTCATATAAATGCCGGTGGTAGGGTCGGAAACGCGAGCCTAGGAGCTAGACTGTTGTCGAGTGACAACGAAAGCGAGTGTAGCAGGATATCCTCCACCCTCATAAACCTCAACGCTGAAAGAAAGCAGCTTGAGAACCAAAGCCTGGAAGAGGCCTTAAATCAGGCAGAGCGGCTAGTCGAGGCCGGAAACAAAGTCATAATGGTTGTGGGAAACTGGCATGTAGGTGTAATCGGTATTGTGGCAAGCAGGCTTAAGGAGAGATTCCACCTGCCATCAATAGTCGTAGCCCTGAGCGGAGATGTGGGCAAAGCAAGCGCCAGGTCAATAAGCGGTGTCGACATCGGAGCTGCAGTCCTGGCCGCGAAGTTCGCGCAGCTGATTGTGGAAGGTGGCGGACATGAGATGGCCGCGGGTTTTTCAGTGCATGTCCAGCAACTCGAAGCATTATACGACTTCCTGCTGGACAGGTTCAAGGACGCGGATATACGAAGAGTCTCCCATGCGTGCGGGATGTTAGCCGTCAGCGCCGTATGTCTGCCTTTATATAAGGAATTACAGATGCTGGAACCATTCGGCCCCGGCAATCCGGAACCCCGATTTATACTCAAAAACGTGGAGATCAAGAAACCGGAAATCATGGGTGATAGCCACATTCGTTGCCTTATCTACGGTAATGGAACTTTTGTGAAGGGCGTGTGTTTCAGGTGTGCGGGAACAGAGTTGGGCACGGCGTTACTGATGCGGAGCAGCTTGCATCTTCTGGGTAAGGTCAGTGTCAATCATTGGCGAGGCAATGAGTACATGCAGTTTGTCATCGAGGACGCGGCCTTACCATAGTGCAATGACAGGCCATGTTGTAACACAGTTAGAAGAGTGTAAGAGATGCATTGACTCAGTCGCCTCCGCCGGGATACGCTACCTGAGGCTAATTTGTCACTGCAGAACCGAAGTAGTGGCAGCAGAGAAACACAGTGCACTAAACTTCGCCTATACTGTCTCGCGTGGCGTGCATGACCATTTTGCCAACAGTATATAAAGTTTCCCAACCCCCCGCAAAAACCCGGAATAGACCGCGCGTGGACTTATGCACCGTAATCGTAATGCCCTTGTCAGAGACTGTTGCTAACGTGTCACTTGCGCGCAGCCACCAGTCACCCTAAAACCACTAATCCCTCTGGAAGATAGAATTTTCTGTCCTTTTGGCGGAAGTCTGCTAACATCGGCGCAGGCGTTACGCACACAAAAGATGCTAAGCAGGCTTGTTTCTAATCACGGAGTAACGCGGATAATTGAGGCCCTGGAAGGCGCAATGGGCAATACGAGGCTCGTTGGTGGTTGCGTGCGTGATAGCATCCTGGGCCGGGAAACAACGGACATTGATTTAGCCACCGACCTGGTGCCGGATGAGGTCATTGCGGCGTTACAAAAGGTGGGCATCAAAACCATTCCCACAGGAATCAAGCACGGAACGGTCACCGCAGTCGTGAGGGGCGCGCCATACGAAATTACAACCCTTAGACGCGACGTGAAGTGCGATGGTAGGCACGCAGACGTGGCCTTTACAAATTGCTGGACGGAGGATGCCTCCAGACGGGATTTTACCTTTAACGCGCTGTACTGCGACAAACACGGCAAAGTTTTCGACTATTTTTCCGGGATAAAAGATCTGGAAAGGAGAACAGTGGCTTTTATAGGTGATGCTGAAGAGCGCATCAATGAGGATTTTCTGCGGATCTTACGGGTATTCAGATTTCACGCCTCAATATGCAGTGAAAACGTCCTCAGTAGCGACATTATAGACGTGTGCGGAAAATATGCTAACAGCATATCCAAGCTTTCAAAAGAACGGGTCAGAAGTGAGTTCTTCAAGCTTCTATCCTGCACAAACTGCGTTGGAACACTACAGGTCATGCAAGAATGCGGGGTTTTGCACCAAATTATACCGTATAAGGTATGTGTAGACAGATTATCCTCGCCGCATCTCATCAATCATACCCCCGTTGTCAAATTGGCAGCAATGTTAAAAGGAGAAGCTTGCATCGAAATGTCGGCTATGGCCGCGGAATTGGAGAAGCTGCTTCGCTTATCCAGAAAAGAAAAAAAGCTCCTGGCTACGCTGCTCACTGTGAACTTACCTACACCGCTTTCGCCTACACAGCAGCGAAAATACCTAAGTGATCTGGGTACAGAGGCCTACATAGGTCTGATTTTGATTGAGTTCTTGCATGGAAACACCCTCTCCGAAGATGCACTTTTGGAGCACCTAACATGCGCCGAGCAGTTCCTGCCCTCGGCTTTCCCGATTTCAGGGAGAGATCTGGTGGCGCTTGGATACCTGGAAGGAAAGTCACTCGGACACACCCTAAAAAAGTTAAGAGAAATATGGGAAAAAGACCCTACAAGCACTACACGAGACTCTCTGTTACTTGCGGCACAGCGGCTTCTTTTTACTCAACGGAACACGTCGTCTACCTCTCAAGAATAGGGCCCCCCCTTCTCGCTTATGACTGAATATACATTGGCCACATCACGGTTGTAACACTCCCCGGCGAGTGCTTCACGTACTCGTAGCTAAGCTTTCAAGGTTACTGTGGTGCATATTACGCATGTATCACACCCATACAGATAGACGCAATCCGGCAGGCAAATTCCCATAAGGCAGGCAGCGCGTGCCAACCCTATCCAGGAAACCATAACAACCTGTATAAAAAAAGCCTGCAGCTTGAGTCACGTATGAATCTAGCGGTTCCGCACGAAGCTTTCATCCATGATATCGCACTCCCCAAAGAAGAACCTGATCTCCCTTTGTGCATTCTCTACACTGTCGGATCCATGAACACAATTTGCATCTATGCTCTCCGCCAGGTCCCCCCTGATTGTGCCGGGAGCAGCATCTTTGGGATCGGTTGCACCCATAATATCCCTGTAAGTCTTGACCGCAGACTCACCAACCAGCACCTGCACCACTACTGGACCCGAAGTCATAAAACCGATCAAACTAGGGAAAAACGGTCGGGCTTTGTGTACCTCATAGAAGATTTCAGCCTGCACAGACGATAAGATGCACATTCTCTGCGCCACAATACGCAATCCGGCCGCTTCTATATAAGAAATCACCCGGCCTATCATGCCATTTCTGACAACATCAGGCTTAAGTATAGAGAGCGTCTTTTCTAACACCATAGCTCCTCAAACACGACTAGACCCATGCTAACATAGAACATGTACACCCACAAGTACGCAGCAAGCTTCTCGTCTATGCAAACGGCAAACGGCATAAACACGGACCAGCATGCCTATCGATGATTTTATTGCGAATCTAGCATACTATTTACAGTTTTATTATTGCAACTACACATTAAATAACTGTTGCATTAATATTATGTATGATTTATCCTAAGTTATCTGAGTAACATATGGGATAATGTTTATGACTTCTCGAACACAAAACCAAAGTTCCATACCCATAATTATCGAGGGCAAGGCCAGACCCCATCCAGTTGACGAATATGTTGGTAGGGAAATCAAGAAGCAACGTATCATGAAAGGAATGAGCCAAAACCAGCTCGCGAGTCGATTAGGAATTACGTTCCAGCAAGTGCAAAAATACGAAAAGGGCACGAACCGTATCGTGATCAGTAGGCTATATGAATTGGCAAGGGTCTTGGGTGTTGAAATCAAGGACCTGATATCAAAGCTGCAAAATGACTTGAAGTCCATCACGGAAGGTGGCGAAACGTCAGATGCCGCGCTCAAGGAGGATGACGAGTCCTCACTGGAAGAATTTAGTCACAATTACAACGACGGCAAGGAAGTTCTGATGCTTGTTAGAGCATACCGTCGTATCAAGAGTGACAAAATGCGTGGAGCAATTCACACTCTGGTCAAGGTAATGTGCACAGAGCAGCATCAGGATGATTACGAGAATTCCGACACAGATTCAGATTTAGGTTATATACCGAGCTCTGATCCCGATATGGAAGATTAATCTCGGATCTTCAGGTATTGCATATGTGATTTTGGAGTTGTTCCATCCTCGCGCGGGCGCAGCAACGTACAGAGATGATTTGGATACCAGGGGGCGTTATGCCTGTTCCTGTGCCAATTTCTGAGTTCGTCCTAGTGTCTAAAAAAGGCGCGGGGGGTTACTCCATACAAGATGTGCTCATAGAGTGTCATAGCGCCGTAGGCCGCGTGGTTTCGTGCGTGCAGAGGTAAGATGGCTTAACAATTTCTTGATGTGGGGGTAAGCATTCCAAAATATCCTAGTGCTGTATTTGACATGCGGGCTCAGTTCGCCTATTACTCTGAATACATTGTTTTGTCGCGAAAAACGCGCATTGGGTTTGATGGGTCTTTATGAAGGGAATCCGTGGTTTGACTTTTGCAGCACTGGCGGCGCTGCTCGTGCCTTTTCAGCTGTCTGCCTCCCCCAAGCCTGTGGATTTTTCCAGGTCCGCGGGATCGGCTGGCTTCTTCGCTAGCGCGCAATACAAGCTCGCTATCCCACGTTTTAGTGGTTTCGTGGTGGAAAGCGACGCGGGCAAAGAGCTCACGGTATTTGCACCCCTTTCTGAGGGATCTCCCTTGGCTGAAGGGGAGGGAAGCGCGGGCGGCGCTGAAAGCGGCGCAGGCGGTTTCTTTGGAAAATATTCCCCATCATACCTAAGGAGCGCGAGATCGGGTTCGATCTCGGTGGGCTACTCCTCGGGGAGCCTCAGACTAGAAGCTGAAGGGTCTTACCAAAGCTTCTTATCAGACGTGGGAAAGGACCAGGACAAGAAGAGTAACAAGGCGTACGAACTTGCGGCATCTGAGCCCCAGGACGGAGCGCTCATTATTCCTACAAAACCAAACGCAAATTACTATGTCACCCTGCAGAACAAGGAGATCCAGGTGGTCTCCTTGCTTGCAAACCTGTGCTATGACCTCTTGCCAGAGGATTCGCACTTCTCGCCTAGCGCTTGTGCCGGTATTGGTGGGGGCGTGGTCAAGTTCATGGGCGTCACTGCACCTAGGTGGTCGTACCAGGCGAAAGTCGGACTACAATACTTCATCTCCAGAAAGACAGCCCTATTCTCATACGCATATGCAAGCAAGGTGCACTCTAAAAAGTTTACAGATGTACCCGCGCGTCACCATCGGAAGCAGGCAACTGCAGCTCAGGGAAGAAGCAGCAATGAAGGGCAAACCGCTCCAACAGCGGCGGTGCAATGGCTATATCCTCAGGCAGGTTTGGATCTTAGCTACTTTGGCTTTGAGTGCGGCATTAGGTTAATACTTTAAGTTAATCTGGGCAGCACCGCCTCTTACTCGTGAAGGTTGTGTATGTACGGCCGAGTGTTGGCGGATTTGAATAAATCGTTAAAGTACACATTAAACTTCAAAATATATTGCCAGCTCTCTTGACTTAATTCTTTTTTAGTATACCTTATGGGTTGTGTGGGTTGCACACGCACCCTCCCCTGTGCGTAGAGGGGGTAATTTAGGGTTTGGTTTTTGGATTGTTTGTATGTCGGCTTGTAAGAGAACCTGCAGCGGTGTTTTCGCGTGCGGAGCGCTGGCCATGCTATTGGGAGCCTCAAGCTCATGGGCTGCAGTTGGAGCCGATGGCCTTTACGCCGCGTTGGGCGGGGGAATGAGTGTCGCCAATTTTCGCGGCCCTTCTCTGAATAATCGCGGGTTGTCTGCCGTTGCGTCTGGGGTCATCAAGACTCGTGATGGTCCTGTCTGGTTTTCAGATTTTCGTCCCAGACAGCGGATTCCGGAGGCGTTTGACGCTCCCTACGCACCGAAGTACAAGAGGAGTGGTGGCTTTTCTGGCGCTTTGGGTTACAAGCTCGGTCCTTCTAGGATACAGCTAGGCGTCTTTAGTGGAAGATTTGAAATCGATGGCAGTGGCTATGCATGGGGCGGTAACGCTTCTTATTTTGCGTTCGTCAGTGAGGCGCATCCTAGTGAGGATGGGGCCGCTGCTTTGCCATTGAGTCACATTGGGCAGATTTCTGAGATTGGTGTGGGTGCCATAGAGCTCAGTGCTTGTCGCTCTGGGTTAACTATTGGGCTTGGTACAAGAAGTTCTTTGGGAGTCTACTCTTGCCTCGGTGTCGGGGCGGTCGCGGTCGATTATTGGGGATCAGGTGGTGGCCTGGAGTGGTCTTGGGGAGGAAAAGTTGGTGTGGAATATGTCTTTAATCCAGCTCTTTCGTTGTTCGCTGAGGCGTATTACACAGGTGTGGATGCTGCGGAATACGACAGGGGATTGTTTATGCCATCTGCTCGTTATGTTACCCGTAGGGTCGGGTTGCCGGATTTGACTGCCGCTTTAGGTGTGGGCTACTTCGGTGGCCTAGGTGGAGTTAGATATACATTTAATAGTAGGTAATTTTAGGTTGGTTCGTATGGCTTGTAGGGGTTTATTTGCAGCGTTTTGTCTGGCTGGAGTGGCACTCGCTGGGGGGGCTAGTGCTTCTGAGGCTGGCGGTCTTGGAGCATGGGGCGCTGATGCCGGAGCTGGCGCATTCTATGTGGGCGCGCAATACAAACCCGCAGCTCCGATAGTGAGGGGGTTTATTATTCGCAGGCACGCGTTGGCTCCTCCTAGGGGGTTCTTTAGGCTTCGTCCGGGTGTCGTTGAGTATGGCACCTTGGAGGGTACTCCTTTATACATGGCTATGCAAAGGGCTGAGAATTTCGAGTCAGGGTATACACCTGCTTATGAGGCTAACTTCTACGGGTTCTCCGGGGTCATTGGATGCTCAAAAGGAGAGACTCGGGTAGAGTTGGAGGCTGCGTACGAAGATTTCAAGACCAAAAAGCCATCTGGTCAGCCTCTGATGAAGAATGGACATGAATATTTTGCTGTTGGGGAAAAGAGTGCCACTGAGGTCGTTCCTATATCTCCCAAGCCGGGTTATATGGTGGTTTCGAATCGTGCGATCTCCAGCGGTTCCGCTATTTTGAATATTTGTCGTGACTTCTCCGCCGGCGCGACTGCTGTGCCTTATGTGTGTTTGGGTGGTGGTGCAGAATTCTTAGGTATATTAGGTGCGGAGAATACCCGCTTTGCGTATCAAGCGAAGGCTGGGGTGTCGTTTGGGGTATCCCCTGGGGTGAGTGTGGTCGCTGCTGGCTACTACAGGGGAACGTTGAAGAGACCGGTTAGGGCTCTTCCTGCTACTGAGTTCAACACCACCGCTGGTGATACTGGTAGTGGGATTGCGAGGCAGAATTCACTGCTGTCGGCAGAGGGTAGCGTTGATGTAGGGTACCTTGGTGTCGAGTTGGGGGTAAGAGTAGCGCTCTAGGGTTTTGAGGTACGATGTGAGAGTTCATGCGGTTTGCGGAAAAGTCTCTGCGGCGAAAGGAGAAAGAGGTGAGGTGCGGGCGATGTCTGTGTGGGATCGCGGTGCGGCTGGGCTTCGTTTTCTCTTCGATGGCGTGAGGGTAACCGTCGGCAGCCTGCTCAAGTGTGGGTTGACTACTGTCTTGGAAAATGACTCTCTCGTAACTCGCAGCGGCCGTGGTCCGGGACTTCGTCTGTTC
>JBQEQV010000027.1:0-11914 GCA_052043585.1 Anaplasma sp.
ACACAACCCACTGGCAGGGAACTATCCTTTGACAGAATGGCGTACGATGTGAACATGCACAACTCGCAACAAAACAGCGTGACTGTTGAACACGATGTTATTGCGATTTGGCAGAACAAGATGTTAGCGGCAGTAGTACCATTAGTGTTCTCCATAGTGGGAGAAACTGATAACATTCCCGGTGCCAGAACTGTGTGGCACATTGCCTCCAAACACGACATGTACGAGATCGGTAATGTTGATGTGGGTGTCTACCAAACGGATAATCAGGGAGATGGCGCCCCCATAATTCTCCAACCGCTGCATGAATACTTGGCAGAACCGCAATTACCATCTGTACCCGAATATGGACTTGTACTCGGATATGAAAGTGATTTGGAAAAAGCTGTGAACAGAGGGGGCGCGGACGACTTCCCAGAAACTCCGAAAGAGCCACCAGCGGAAGAAGAGAAAAAATCTGGGGTTGGGGCACCCAGTGAGGACCCTGAGGAAGATGACTCTGAAGAGGATGAGGAGGAAGAGGAAGCCAAGGAAGGTGATTCTGAAGATAACGGCTCCAAAGAAGAAAAGCCTGAGGAAGATGATGACTCTGAAGAAGAGGATACTGAGGATAACTCCGAGAAAGAGGATGCTGAGGAAGATGACTCTGAGGATGACTCCGAGAAAGATGAGTATGATGACAAAACCCCAGAGGAACCGGTACCTGCGGAGAAAGAACATGAAATTGAGGTTCCGCAAAACCTTCCCGATGTGGATTACGGCCGGGGTTTTGATGTTCAACGGTGGAGCGACGACTCTAAGAACATAGTATCTATCACGGAGCATCACAGCCCGATACACGCCGGATGCTATCAGCCGTGGGTCAACGCAGGGTATTCAGATATGCTGCACTTCCACGAAAATGTGAATGCTAAATACCAATCCCAGGAATACACGTACGGGCAGGCTATGGAACTGTACTACTCAGTTACAACAGAACCCTGCAGATACTCGTCGCACAGCATCTTCCCGATCATAAACGGCCTGGTGCAACCGGATGGGAATATGACCGTGGGGCAACACCCCTTTGGGAGCTTGGAAAGCTTTAACGAAATGTTCCTACCCATCTAGGAAATAGCAACGACCCCGTGTGGAGGCAAGCGGGGTCGAACCGCTGACCTTCTGTGTGCAAAACAGATGCTCTACCAACTGAGCTATGCCCCCGAAACCAGCAGCGAGGCTAGCATAAGAGTACTACCAGTTCAAGAGAATTCTCGGGAAACATCCCCTGCTCAATTGCCCAGATGTGCTAATAACTCATGTTACCACGGCCAAGTCATGTAGAGTCGCTATAGTCGTCTATCTTTCCTTTCATGATGTTTATGCGTTGGGAAACGTGCACTGCATGAACGTTTTGGGGTCGGATATCTTAATCTGCAAATTCGCACACTCCTTAAGCCCCAAGTTAGCAATTGTCTTTCATACTGCAGATCGTATAATCGGGACGGCTAGGAAGGGAATGTGGTATCGCTGTGGGTAGTGTGCTGTGCTCTTTAGGGCTGAGGCTTCTAGCCTTGAGCTGCGGTAAATGCGTCCATGTGGACAGCTTCGGGAACCGATATTATACAGCGATGTTCGGAAAGAAGGAGCATCGGTGGGTGATCTACGGTCGCGGGGCGGACCCGTCCACTGTAACTGCCCGGTGCCATTTGTGGCTGCACTACACTAGTGATGAGCTTCCTCCTGCAAAAGGGGAGAGAAAGCATATTCCGAACTTGACTGGTACTGCACGCGCCTATCACCCACACCGGGGGCTCTATAGAGGGGAGTCCTGACATGACAATTCGGTGTTCTTGTGGTGCCATGTACGATGCGGTGAGCCGGTGCAATTGGCTGGTTTCCGTATGGGGCTGTGTTGTTATGGATAAAGTCAGAGTCGAGATGGATGGGTAGTTGGAATGTTGCGATACGGTGTTATGGAAGTTGTGGTCGGTATTTTAGTAACAGGCGCGGTGGTCGTAGTAGGATTGTTTATGGTTAGTAGACTGTCGCACAAGGTGGAGCTCTACCATGGCTGCCGCACGATAAACGCGCATTTTGCTAACGTCGATGGGCTAAAAATTGGAAACGAGGTCCGAGTATCTGGGGTTAACATAGGCTCTGTGGTCTCTTTGCGCCTGGATCAGGATAACATACCTGTGGTAGGTATGTGTATACAGGAGGAAGTTGCGCTTCCAACGGACAGTTCAGCCACTATTACCTATGCTGATCTATTGGGGAAGAAGTACATTGACATAATGCCAGGGTCCGAAGAAACCTTAGTTCCCGAAGGGGGCATTTTGCAGCACACCAGCACCGCAGTCACCCTCAGTATGGTTCTAGAGGGATTGGTGAACTCTGTGTTGAATAAGTAGCACTTATCCAGCCTTAATTCCAATGGAGAGGATGTGGTGCGGCCGATCGCGAAACCCTATATCGAAACCACACGCAAAAACCATACCTCAGACTTGCAATACGCGCGCCTGTCCACCAATTCATACTGCTCCGGGATGGCAATGGTTGTACCCCTCTGTGCGCACAGCACGATAATGCTGTCGATGTTGCACCATTTCATGCTCAGAATCGCATCGAGCGCAACGTCAATCAGACCGGGCTCGCAGTAAGGAGGGTCAATAAACGCTATATCATAGTTGCGCTCCGCCTGGGGTAGTCTGCGTACATCACAACACAAAATACTCGTCTTGAGCTCAAGACCCAGACTAGCAGCAGTTTTTTGTACAAGCCGCAAGTTAGGAGAATGTACATCCACAAGACAAGCGTGATCTGCCCCCCTGGACAGAGCCTCAAAGGAAAATGCCCCGCTACCACAATAAAGATCACATACACTCGTGCCTGCCAAGCATATGTGTGAGCGTAAAATGTTGAAGACCGACTCCCGCACTAGGGCAACAACCGGCCTGGCCTTCAATACACTGCCGGTGAACACCCTCCTACCGCGATAGGCGCCTGCAGTGACCTTTATCATGCCCGTAATCAGAATTTTTCAGTAAAGTGGCGGCCCCGTATAGACTCCATAAGCTTGCTACTAGCGGACACCAGCTTATCGGCATACACGGCCTGTTTGATCCTATGCACTTCCTCCTCAGTCAGCTCCTGGCCCCGCTGCGTAGTGCCACACAGCATAATAAGGTCTACCATAGCATCCCCATCTTTAGCGGGGGAGCTCAGAACCTCACCGGGCTTCGCGTCTTTTAACACAGATTGCAACTTCGACGCAAGATCGCCGACACGCACCTCAAGGCTTGCTGCTTCCAAACCAATACTCTTCACTATGCTTTCGAGGGTATCACAAGTTGCACCTCGCACCTTGATGTCCCGCATCACGTTCTCTGCATCCGCCTGGGCGACAGACAGCCGCTTCAAACTGGCAAGACTGTTCAAGAACCTCTTACCCACCTTAACCTTGCCCAATAACTTAAGCACCAGATAGCCCCTGTCTATCTTAATTGGGCCCACGACCTCGCCTACCTTAGCTTTCATGAGCGCTGTACGCACATCCGCAACGAAGGCACTGGCAACCGCGCCAACCGTGTGGTCAGCATATATAGCGTGCTCCCTGTAACGCGCGGAGATCTTTTCAAGCTCCACACCCTTATTGATCTCACTCAATACCGCATCCAGCACATGCCCAGCTTTGAATGGAACAAAAACCTGCTCAAGGTCCAACACGGTCTCCAGGCTATCTGATTTTGTTTCGGCTATATAATCCGCAACGTCACTGTCAGATACAGCAAGAAAAGGCACCACCCTAGCCGACAGCATCTTCCCCCATATGACTCTAGACCTGATATGCGCCTCTACGGACTGGGTATCCAGTTCATTCTGCGAGGCGCACTCTTCGATGCTCAGCCCGCCACAAACACCCAAAACCGAAAATAACCTGCTAGCCTCAGCTTCCAGCTCCTGCTTATCTACGGACAACCCAAGCTCTGCAGCTTCAAGCTCCAACACCGATTCATCAATCAAGGACTGCAACACCTCTCCCTTGCTGCTTCCAGCGTGTGTTGTCTTGTAGAAAAACGTATTTGCCACCAACCGCTTAGATACGTCGAGACTGGTTATAACCTTGCCATCAACCACGGCCTCCATCCGCACAGAAGGAGCAGCGAGCACCCATTGCGAAGAAACGAGCAGGCACAAGCAGCACAAACAGAATAGTAGGCGAAACATGGCAAACTTATCAAATAAACCACTGAGGCGACGATTTTACCGCAAAACCACCCTAAAGCAAAACGCTATTTGCAGCAGGGAGAAGGCACCGCACGAAAAGGCCCCGGCCACGCAGAATTCCACTACATACATGGGCGAACGACCAGGATCGAACTGGCGACCTCCAGTGCCACAAACTGGCGCTCTGCCAACTGAGCTACGCCCGCCACAGGCACCCCAACTATCACATCTATCTTGTAGGAGTCAAGCAACATTGTCTGGGAAAGAAAGCTGCTGTACATCCTAAAAAAGCCAATCAGGCCCCAATTGCATGATATATACCGGAGCACGCTACATCCGCTATAGAGGATGAAAATCCTCCACAGCATGTGCGCATTAAGTAGCAGATGCTGAAACGTCAAATATTAAGATTGATAGATCTATTCCCCTGCATTATTGGGTGCCTGTAAGTCTGCGCAAAATCTCTGTTCTACCAATTAGCGGAAGCAGCTTCGCAAACTCCGGACCATGCGATACCCCAGTTAGCGCCATCCTAAGCGGAAGCAGTATATTACGTGTGCTACAGCCTGCTTGCTCTTTTATGCGTTGCAGCCATACCTTCCATGTGTCGCCTGTCAGTTCCTCCTCGGGTAGAAGCCCCCTAGCAAGGTCTATCAACCATTTATCCGCATCGTTAACCACGGTGGCCGCTCCAGGACTGCAAATGTCTACCCATTTTTTTACGTCCTGGATCATCTCTATATTGTCGCGTACTGCGTACCACAACTCTTCGGAGCAACTTACCCCATTAAGCTCTAATTTTTCCTGCACTTGCCGGAACGACATCTTCTGCAGCAGCTTTACATTTAATCGCAGCATGTCTTCGACCATAAAGGCAATCGGAGCCTGATTGAACAGTGTAATATCGAAGGAATCCACCAGGTCTTGTAAGTCTGCGCAAGGCTCTACGGGGGCGGACGTACCTATTCTTGCTAAATAGCTGTTGATGGCCATGGGCTCGACACCTGTGTCTCTTAGCGCATATATCTCGGTGCCCCCCTCACGCTTGGAAATTTTAGAGTCACCCATGCGGAGCAGCGGTAAATGGGCAAAGGTCGGCCTTTCTGCTTTGAGCAGATCCATAATGTAAATCTGCACAGCCGTGTTACTGATGTGGTCTTCTCCGCGGATGATGTGAGTTATGGAGAAGTCTATATCGTCTATCACAGAGGGAAACATATACGTATAGCTTCCATCAGTGCGCCGGATAATGGGATCACCTATGTTCTTAGCCTGGAACACCATTTCGCCACGTACTTCGTCGCACCAGGAAATTTCCTTGGTGCCCTCAATTTCAAGCCTGAAATACGGCTGTCTATCGCCTTGAGCACTGCTCTCCTGTGTGGTGGCATTCTGCATGGCGTGCCTGCTGTAGATGGGTGGTAAGCCCATCTTGAGCATCATTTTTCTCCGTATCTCCAGCTCCTCCGGAGTTTCGTAGCATGGATACACCAGGCCCCGGCCCACCAGCTGATCAAACATTTCGTTATACCTGTCGATCCTGGAACGCTGATTGAAACACAGGTCCCAATCCATCGATAACCACTTTAAATCGTTCTTTATTGCCTCTACGTACCTATCTTCCGACCTCGTCAGGTCCGTGTCATCCACCCTGAGCAGGAATTTCCCGGACTTATGCCTAGCATACAACCAGCACACCAGAGCGGTCCTCGCATTCCCAATATGCATATACCCGGTAGGGCTAGGTGCAAAACGCGTAATCATACCTCACCTCCTAAAACCGCACTGCAGCTGTCGCGCATCCGGGCTTAACACCCGTAATTTTAATCATAGCAGCATTACCTCATCGTGACCAATGGCGCCACAAATCAGGTTCCCACTGTCGCCAGCGGTGCTCACTCCTTTACCAAGGGAATGCCGTATAGGCAACCCGAATCTTTTGGTTTACCGGAGTATGTTTTCTCTTTAGAATACAGGCCGGTTTACTCTTATGGTTGGGCGTGCATTTCTTCTACGTTTATACGCACGAGTCCGGGCGCATTGCGTTTGCGCGAGATGGGTTCTTCTTGTGGGCTTTTGTTTTTACATTTTTTCTCACGATGTACAAGAGACTGTGGCTGCTATCCTTCATCGTATTTGCGGCGTCATGTGTCTCCTACACCGCGTTTAACACCCACTTCATCAATCTACCGTGTTATTTGCTTCTAGAGCTTACCATAAAGTTGTATGTAGGGTTCTCGTACTCAGACTGGTTGTGCAAAAAGCTCGAGAAGAAAAAATATTCGATGGCTGCAACGGTACTAGCCTGCAATACTTTGCACGCCAGACTGAGATTTATGGAATACATGGATCAGGAATCCAAAAACAATGTTACGCAGCCAGATGAAGAGCGCTCAGAAGCAGTGACTCAGCCGACAAGTTAGTCCCTGTGCCAGAAAGGTGTGTCGATCAAGGGGGTGCTGGTGACTGCGAACTCCCTTCTTTCCATGATGCCTGCAACATACCCTAGGCGGCCGGATTCTACAGCATATTTAAACGCACTTGCCATTTGTGGGGGGTCCAGAGACCTTGCTATGGCACTATTGACCAATACCGCATCGATGCCCACTTCCATAGCAATAGACGCATCTGAAGGCCTACCTATTCCAGCATCCACAATTATGACAATATCCTTATATCTATTGCGCAGAAGCTTGAGGTTGTTCACATTTAATATCCCCATACCTGAACCTATAGGTGACGCCCCGGGCATTAGCACCCTGCACCCGTGATCTATCAGCCTCTGACACACAACCAAATCATCGGTGCAATAGGGGAAAACGTCGAAACCTTGACTGATAAGTTCTTTGGTCGCCTCACACAGCAGCACTAGGTCCGGATGCAGGGTGTAATCATCTCCTATTATTTCCAGCTTGATCCAAGAGGTGGAGAAAATCTCCCGAGCCATCTGTGCCATGAGTACGGCATCACCAACTGTGCCGCAACCCGCTGTGTTGGGCAGAACACGACATCCACTGCCCTTTACTATCTCCCAAAAATCGTTCCCACCTCCGGCAGCGGGCATTTGTCTGGACAAAGACACCGTCACCACCTCGGTACCGGAATTCAATATGGATCGGTGAAGAACCTCAGGTGATGGATATGCAGCGGATCCCACCAATAGCCTGCTTTTTAACTCTACACCGTACGCGTTCCACATGCCACTCTCACTGTTGGAGACCTTTGGGTACCCGGAATGGCCCCTTAGGTTGTTTCACATCAACCATATCGTCCGTTCGCTACCCTCCTTGCATGGGATATACTATGTCAATACTATCCCCATCCTTGAGTTCACATTCGTCGTATTTGGCTCTGGTAATCAGCACCTTGTTGACGGCTACAGCAAAGGAGGAATCCGCTGCATACCCTTCAATTGCGTTCTGCAAGACGCTTCCCTTGGGCATGTGTCTCCTTTCACCATTGATCTGCACGCAGATGGTACCCGCCACAGTGATCTCCCCATCGTTATACAATGCAGCTATGTATACCCATAATCTGCATCTAGCGCCACACATATCCCAAAAAGTTCCACGTGGAGCCGTGTTGCCTTTTCCGGAAGAACTTTGAATATTCGATGAGACTATGCTAACATAAGTATAATCTCTAACTCAGGCAGCGATATATGCTTCCAGCGCGGCAAACAATTGACAGATACAACGTACTCAGTACCACAAATGACAACTCTCCGCCATTTCTCACTGTGGAGTTACAGGGCTTGATGGAGCTCCTGGCCTGTAACCGTTCTCTTGCTATGCTGTCCGGCTTCTTGACTGGTGTTCTAGGGGTCAACACAAAAATGGAGAGTTACCCGTACATGGGTATACTGCTAAACAATCTCAAACTTACCGCAAGTGAGGCACAAACACTTACCCACTCTCCGTGTGGGCATTACAACAAAGTATGGACTACGGAAGTACTGTGCAGGGTATTATTTCAGGTTGCGGGACAACGTATTGAAGACATCCAACTGGAAAATTTGGCCCGCGGTTGCGCTGCTAAGATACGTGAGATGCATAGCAAGATGCCTTCCTATGGGCTGTACAGCCCACGTTCCATCCTTTGCATTGATGAGCTCTCCGCATACTTGCAGCGCGTTGGCATTCAACAGTCTCTCAATATGCGGATGATCTCGGATAGCAGCCTTTCGATATTGGATGACATGGCGCAGTACTTCGCATCGGCTGGGTGCGAGGAATTCTGCCTGCTGCTAACTTTTTATGGGGCAAAGCGCACATATGTGCCCGAAACACGCTCGTCAGACCTGGTTAGGAACATCTTATCTACTAAAGGCAGGATACCTTACACTCCAGCCCGGGGTCTTCCAGTGCGGGAACGCGACGCTAGACGGCAAATCTCTGAGGTTATGGCAACGCATCTAGAACAGGCACAGAGAGACTTGGAATGCGCGGAGGCCATTGTACGAAGCCAATACCCATGGTACGCATTTTACCGGCGGTTAGTGCAACTTTTTTGTTCTGCGCTGACCGTTCCGAAGCTCAAAAAGGCCTATGAGACGCTTAGACGACTTGATGTTGCATACAGGGATAGCGTGACGTACGGAGATTGCGCGCAATTTTTCTCTGAGCTGCGTGAAATAGAAGAGTCTGATAGGAATTGCTGCGCTAAGCACTCTGGACTATTCTCCACCTTACGTGCGGTGCAGGGCTGGTACCAGGTCGCCACGCATGCTGAGTACGTGGCTGAAGTGCAGAATTGCATGTCCCGGCCGACCCCCGTGCCTTTGGCGTCGCTTACGCTCTCAGATTCGGCTCAAGATATGGCTCTAAAGCGCATCAACCGAAAAGTGTGTGAGCGCATTGGCAAGTTGTCAAAATGGATAAAACGCACATGCCATGTGTCCTCCAGAACCTCAAACCGGGCTACTCCGCTGGAATCTTACCTGCCTCAGGTACCAGTACAACCTGCCCAGGAAGTTAGGTCAGATGCATTGTTGGGCGCCGGTGTTAATGCCATGCCAGTAGCACGTGAAGATGCTGGTGCAGCGTCACTACCAAGAGGTGAACTGCCAAGGTTGCAGGAGGCAAACCTGCGCAAACATGTGGATAGTGGTGTAATGCACAATGCGCGCCATACCCGAAGCATAGAGAACCTTGCGTCAGCAAAAAAGCGCCCGTCCAGTATTGGTATGAAGGCTCGTTATCTGACAAAGGCACGAGCGGCAAGGTATCTGCTGTTAGGCAATTCTACAGCATCGCATCCGTCGTACGTAAAGCCATCATACAGGGTACGTGTAGCCCATGACGGCCACGTGCACAACCGCATATCATCTTTGTACGCCAGTAGTGAGCATCTCACATCGAAAGAGGAGCAGTGCACACTTCGGACATCTCCTGAGTTACCTGTGCCCCAAAAGCACGCAAAAAAGAAACGTGGAGTCGGGCACGCGCTAAAGAAGCGACTACGGGAGGTTCTACGTGCTGGACCTAAAGGCACATTGTCCTCAGATAATGATAACGGCCGTGATGCTTTGAATAGAGAATTGCCCGCATTTTCACAGTCGCCTGCTTCGCTGCAGCGCAAACAGAAATGCAGCGTCGGGCATATGCTCGGGAAACACCTGTCTAAGGTCCTATCTACCAAAACCAAAACGGTGCACAAATCCCCGGATAATGATAATTGTTGTTCTGCCAAGAGAAAACTACCTGCATCCACCCAAGAGACACCCGTATTGAATCGACGTAAAAGGCTCGATGATAGCGGAGTTGCAGCGCGTGAGCTGCATCGCAGATGTACCATTGTATCTGGTGAAATGTGCTATCCCCAGTTTGAGGAGGAAACTAACGGACCGCGGCGCGCGCAAGCGGCTTTGTCAGATGGCAGTACTCCTCATGAACAGAGGAAGCACGATATTGTGGCTAATGGCGCAGATGCGCTGCCAACTGATCACGGACCATCAACTGCGGGCGGGATTTTATTTGCAATGGAAAGGCCCGGCATTGACTGAGTCAGTGGCAAATCACTGGAGATAGTTACAGAACCCTGTGATTCCCTATTGCTAAAAGGCTGCTGTGGACCAGGAGCGAGGATCGCCGTAGAAGCGGAGTTCCTAGCTAAACGCTCTCTACCGCCTTGACTTCAGGTACGTAGTAGCTCAGCATGCTATACACTCCATCCTTCAGGGTTATCGCTGCACTAGGGCACCCGGAACAGGCCCCTCGTAGGTGTACGAACACCACTCCCTCTTTGTATCCCCTGAATCTAATGTCTCCGCCATCCTGGGCTACGGCGGGTTTTACGAAATTCTCTATAAGTTCCTTGACCTTGGTTACCACGTCGGAATCCGCTTCGTCAAAGAACTCCTCCTCTGCTTCACTACCCGCATTTTGCATATGACCTGCAGGGCTGTCCAGGGACCCATGCGATGCAAAGTAGTCAGTCATAACAACCAGCACTTCCGGTCTCACTACGTCCCAACTAACGTCGGGCGACTTAGTGATCGATACAAAATCGCCACCGAAAAACACCCGAACTACCCCGGAAACCTCGAACAATAACTCCGCCAGGGGGAAGCCTCGTGCCGCGCCGGCATCGGAGAACTCCATACCTCCCTCTACTCCGCCAACATCGGAACTAATGAGAAACTTTAAGGTCTCTGGATTGGGAGTGTTCTCAATCTGAATAAACATAAACAAACCTTGCAACACAGCAACTTTCGGGGATATAATCGCCCTCGCTGCGAGATTGAGCAGTGTATTGTAGTACGTAAAATAAATCAAGTTTTAGTCACATGCTTATGGTGCTTTTTGCCGTCCTATGCGGGCTCAGCTTGTTATTCGTGTTGCCCATTATCCTGATGGCGGCCTTTTTGCTTGTAAGGGGAGGCAAGGCGGCACATCGTGGCTTCAGAAGCGAGGATTTCAGTGCGATCCTAAACAGAATGCTCCACGAAATGCAGAGTAGAGCTTCTGCTGGCGGGACATCCAGTCGCAATAGAACAGACAATTTGTCCAGAAGTGAGGCTCTAGAGATTTTAGGGCTTGCAGACGGGGCTACGCGCGTGCAGATTATCTCCAATTATCACAGGCTCATGAAGTCTGTTCACCCAGACAAAGGAGGGTCAGAGTATTTTGCGCGCAAGCTAAATCAGGCACGCGACAAGCTTCTCAATGACAGTTAGAGGCGTGGTCATTTTGTAGTTCTAGATACGGGCATTAGCCGGCATTCCCGCGCAACTTCCTCCCTGAAAATCTCAGATGCCGCTGCACCAGTCCCCGCTGACACATTTCCTTGCCACATCTGGCTTAATCTTGTGGCTATTCGGTATACCGTCGAACGCGGAGCCTGCTGCAACGCTGCTCTTGGGGGGCTGCCAGTGTTGCTGGTGACGGCATTGTCAGCCTCAAACGCCGTTACGAGCGTATCCCATTGCTGTGCAGTCAAGGCTTTGTTCTCGCTGCCGCCGTCCTCACTACCAATACCCAGACCTTTGCTGCCGTCGCCGCCGTTAGTCAATACAGTGTTGTCGCTACCTTTAGCACCACTTCTACAATTGGTCGACGCAGTAGCCTTGTTGGTGCCGCCATGACCAGTCCCACAAATCTTATGGCTCACATTTTTTGGAGTAGCCGATGCATAAGTAGCAGTTCCATCACTGACGTTGAAGAAACATGACGCAATTCCACAACCTCAGCACCTTCAACAGCCT
>JBQEQV010000028.1:0-7737 GCA_052043585.1 Anaplasma sp.
TGCTCCTCATGGCAGCGAGAGCAGCGGCGTCAAACTTGGCCTAGGTATTGGGAGCGAAGACGTGGGAACAGGCGACACCAGTAAGACTTCAGCTGGCAGCAAGGCCCTTACTGCAAAGCAGTACGACACTCTCGTAACAGCGTTTGATGCAACCAATGCTAGTACTTACAACAGCAACAAGAACGCGGCCTGCGCCACAAGCGGCAACACCAACAATGTTTGCAACTGTGCTGTCAAGGCAGGCTCCGCGTTCGACGGGACACTGAATAGCCATAAGATTTGTGGGACCGGTGAGGGCAGCAAGGACGATGTCACTCGCAAAACTAATTGTAGGAGTGGGGCTCCTGCAGCGGCAAGTAATAAAAACGTTGCTGCGCTTGGCTTAGGTATTGGTAGTGAGGACGTGCTCAGCGACAGCGGCACCGAGAAGGACAGTGCTAAAGCCTTGACTGCAAAGCAATGGGACACTCTTGTCAAAGCATTTGAGGCAGAGAATGTTAGCACTGCCAGCAGCGACAACGGCGACCAGGCCTGCAACAGCGGCAGCGGCGACAAGAACTGTAAGAGCGCTGTCAAGGCAGGCTCCGCATTCGACGGGACACCGAATAGCCATAAGATTAAGCAGGATGTGGCGGGGACTATGCGATGGCGAAGGATGGTGCCCTGGCTGTTAATGTGGGGAGCCGCAACGACAGCGGCAATGGTGCAGCTATCACACCGGCGCTCATAGCGACTACGGCTAAAAATGAGACTTTTAGATATGTTTTTCAAGGGTGTGGCACAAGCGCTGGTGGCTGTAATTTGGAGCTCTCAGGCGCCTTTTGAGTGGTGCAACCTGGCTTCAGAGGTTGATAAGGGGTTCAATACGAAAAAGCCGTTACGTGCAGCGAGAGGAAACCTGAGTTGTAGGTACCAACACAACACGTAACGGCCGTAGCTAATCAGGCTAAAAAGCCCAGTACAGCAATAAGCAGACGACTAAGTCTACAGCGCGAAGAGGTCCGGTCCACCTGAGGTAGCAACACCTTGGTCATTCGTAACAGTACTGTGATACTCGTCATACGATTGGTTCTGCTTGTCGACTTGGCGATCGCGAAATCCAGCATCATCTTGCATGTTGTAAGGCTTGGTAGCTGCTTCGAAATGTGCCGAATTTGCAAGTCCTTGGTAGTCACAATTAGTCGGCGCACGCCAACCAGGAACGATGTTGACAGTGTCATTTGCATCATTATCGTGCTGGAAGTATGTGCCGCTACTCGCGTGAGAGTCTATAGCCCTCGCAGCGTAATCTACAGGATGTGAGTCCGCTGCCGATTCCTGCGCATATACCGAAACGTCGCCTCTAAGAAGGTAAGGGTACTTCGATAGCACCCCCACTTCAGCGCCTTGCGAGTCAAATAGGTGCACGATTTTGACATGCAAATCCTCATTTCCCCCCAATTTTGCGTAGGATATGTCACCGCTGCTCCTGATTTCAAGCAGGGTGCCATCCTTGTACCGACCCAAATCTGCCAGGGAAATGCTAGTAGATTCCGCACCATCAGTACGATCTGTTACTGCATCAGAGTGCAGCATGATAGAGCCAATGTACCTGTGCTCCCCTAGATTCTCAGGCATGCCTGCAGGGTCCTCAGATCCATCCGCAGTCGAAGGAACCAGCTGCTTCTGTCCATTGTGAGTTACCACCTTTAAATGGGTGATGGCCTTAGGGAACTGGAAGTAATAGCCATCTTGGGGATTGTAGATAAACAGGTCGTTGCTAGGGATCGTCTGACCATTCACAACCGATTCCCCGGGACGTGTGTATATCATGGTGCTCTTCAGTGAGTGTAGCTCGTCTTCCCCAACTTCTATCAAGCGTGTTGGTTTTGCATCGGGAAGAAGCTCTGCCGCGTTAGGGGAAACAACGCTGCGTTTAGCACGCAGTGAGTCAGTAGATGACGCATCGGCGAGTTTTTGTACTTCTCTTGCCAACTCTGGGCTGTCCTCTTCTGTGCGGTGATTGAGAGAATAGTAGTCGCTGTATCCACGGTCACTACCTAGGTCACCCTTACCAGTAAGGCCTACGCGCTGAGTTCCGTCACCGTTGTCTTGCAGTGTGACCTCCTGCTCATGCAAGGATGAAACGAAGTCACTGTGGCTATAGTTATGGTCGAACGAGATGAAGATTTTGTCCTGAAAGAAACTCGGCGAGCTAGACAGTTCACCGATTTTCAGGTTCTCAGGTTCATACAGTAGCTCTGCCCTGGTAAAGTATGACTGGCCCTCTATTCTGGTAACTTCGCCAGCTGCATTCTTAGGTATGCTTGGATCGTCAGCATTCCACCGCAACTTGAAAAGGGTGCCGTTTGCATAGCCACTGAAATCCACCAAATCCAACGTCGCATGTTTGGAGATCCAATCGGCTTTCAGTCTGTTGTACACAAAAATTGGATCTATGTATGCGTAACCCTCCATGTTGTGTGGCATACCTTGCGGATTTACGTCACCATCCTCAGTGCAAGGCACTAGTCTAGTGGCTCCACTTTCTGTCCTAACAAGCTTCAGGTGAGTAATGCTGTCCGGAAATTGTAATACCTTTCCTGCTGCCACATCCCTAATGAAGAAGGCGGGCTTGTTCACGACGTTACCGCTCGCGTCCTTTCCTTCTTCTGACATATAGAACTGTAGGCTAGATAATTTCTGTATCACAACTTCATTGCCAGAGTATACGGTCGCTGTGTGCGTATCGTCACTTGTGCGTTCAGTGCCTCGGTCGTCGACTATCTGGCCCTTCCGCGCGAATGCTCCAAAGGCGTTTTCTGAAGGTACGTACTCGTTGGACTCTATCTTTACCCCCTTCGTGGTCTGAATGTCCGACTGCCTACCACTGAGTTCAAGAACTTGTGGGTCTAAAAATCGGTTTATACCAACAACGAGATCGCCATCCTCAGGAGGTGATTTTGCGTCATGGACAAAATGTGAAACTTTGTTTCCATGCTCATCTAGCTGAACAACTGCAACTGGCGCTCTAGAATACATCGTGTGAACGGCCTTAAGTCCGTCAGCAGCAGCGAAGTTTTTCAGCTCAACGCCACCGTCCAGCTGGCGCTGCATAAAGACCTCTGCATCGCTTGGAAGTTCGGCGACCTTCCTGCCATCCGGTAGGTATACGGACACCCCACTGATATCACCCTTACCTTCCGCCCTGAGGGCAAGTATTGTGCCGGAGTTTTGTTGCAATTCCTCCAGTTGTGATTGGTTCAGACCTCTCAGTCTCACGGGATCAATGTACACGGCATGTTTCAATATTCTCCCGATCATGTGCGATGTCTCAGAGTCTTCCAACCCCTGCATCATGGACTGAGCGCGTTTTGAAATATACTCTGCATACACCGATTGCAGCATCACAACTCTTGTGTATAAATCCAAATACTTGTTCTCCAGTTCCGTGCCCGCAATTGTAGCAAAGTCTAAGTGTGGTATGGATATGCCATCCAGACCGTTCTTAAGCAGCGTTGATGCGCGTTCGAGTAATGCGTACACGGCTTGTTCCGTTTGTGCGTTTTGGTCCCCCGCATACTCGTGGTACGCTGCACGTGTCCCAAGTACGGCGCTTTGTATCTCTGCCGCAGGGGAGTCATACTTAGCCATTATTTTTGCGATGTTTGTCACGTTTTCGGGGCGTTTGCTCAGATAATATTCTTCACCCTGCGCGTCGCAGTACACATACTTGGTGACACCATCATCCGTGACAACGGATTTAAGGAAGTGGGAGTCGCGCTGTATCTCAAGCTGGTCCCTGGAATAGGGATTCAAGGCCACTATAACGTCATTCGTGGCAATGTGCTCAACCGGAGACAAATTGTGTACAACCTTTCCTGTCTTGTCTTCCAGGTGCGCACTGAAAATCTTCACGTTCTCAGCTTTTCCATCAAGGACTTGGGTGTCAAAGCCAATCTGATGATCCATAACTACAAACAGTGCATCATAGTCCTTAACAAACTGCGCTGTCGAATGTTCCTCCAACCACTTGTGAAAGTCTGCCATCGGTATTTTCAGCAGAGGTGCAAGCGGATCACCATGAATTGCATGCATCTTCGTTGGCAGTATTGCAGCATCCTTGAGGCTCTCCCGGAACAAAGCAGGAGTGTGCTGTTGCATGTAGTGTACGTACACCATACCTAGATCATAGGGTAGCTGCGTGTATCTGTGATCACGTTGCCCATGCACGGCAATGGCACCCGCAATCGCGTCGAGGTCTATTGTTGGGGCTGACCCTGACGTTTGCTTTAGCATTTCCAGTACTTGGTCCACACGCTGCCTGAAGCTCATATCAACAACTGTTGGGCCATGCTCTACCAGATGCTGGATGTAGTCACCGACCCCTTCATTTATGATTTTAACACCTAAGTGCTGTCCATAATGGCCGGCCACAGCATAGTCAAACAGACAGTGGCTCAATTCATGCGCCAGGTTCTCAATTCTGTTTTTCCCCACCTTATACACATACACTTCACCCGTTGTAGGCCATGCGATGCCGCCTAGGCTTCCTTCGATGCCGACTTTTTTCAGCGCTGCATCAAAATCCCGCTTGTGTTCAAAAACATACATTTGAATTTCTTTGGGGGTTGTGTTGGGTGATAGCGTAAACTGTTCATCAAACTCCCTGAGGGTACGCTGTGTAGCGTTATTTATATATTGTTGGGTTGCGTGCTCAAGAGGCTCAACACTATGCACAGTCATCTTGATCTGCAGTCGCTCTAACTGTTCAGACTGAATGTTGGAGGAGTAATTGAACTCCTGCTCAATCTTTGCAAACGCGCCTCTATTAGTACTTCTGGACATATGTCCATGTTCCAAAGGCTTGGGGGGCGTGGAAGATTGCTCTAACTTTTCCATAAAACCCTCTATTAATCTAATTGTAAGAAGGGCGGGAGTAGACCACAGTTTTTTTACAGAGTCAAGCGCACGCGGGCCATTCTTAGGAGTGCCACTTCGGCATTCCTAACGCGACCTGGCACACTGGGGGTTATGCAATCTAGGAATAAATTTGCCATGTCTATACAAGCATGGTTCACAACATGTGATTTTTCTGACCTAGCAATTACTCACCCAATTTACAGTAATACCTGGCCTACGTGGCTAGAATGAGGCCCTGGTAACCCCCAGTACAAGAATGGCAAATGTGGCAATGGTTCATCCATTCTTAATACAGATTCCCTATCAATCTCCGGCTTTTCGGTTCTTCACCTTAGTTGAGGCTAGCATGACAATTCGTGGGCAACAAATAGATGAGGGGGCGTATCCTCTCATACCAGGAGCTTTGATATCTTCCAAAAGCGGATCGGAATTGTACTCCGTGGTCGCGTCGGACGGAGTGAACACTGTTTCCTTTCCCCGTGCCCGATATTACTACTTGGGGAGCAATATAATACATGAACAACACAGCTGCGCATTGTCGATTCCGCCGAAATACCAATTCTTGACAACACAACTTAGCGATGGGAAGTACACGCTGCACTTCTGCGATTCAGAAGGCAAATTGTTGACCGTTGATGACGTTGTAGAAATAAATCATGGCCCACAGGGTCCCATAAACCCTTTGGACACAATGAAGCATGCGCGAGTTCCCATGGTAAGCGGTCGGAATGTTCTGTTGCAAGATGCAGGCCCTCTTGTGCATGGAGTTGAGCACATCATAAGCGAGACAAATTTGCAGAAGGCAATGCAGGCTTCCACAGAGGGGAAACCCGTTTTTGTCCTTGGTGCACTGAGGTCCTTGGCGAGATATGAGCCCGCGGTAGACGTATTTCTGTTCAGTGACGAAAGACTGCTGGGCAGGTACAATGTCTCAGACTCTGTCGGTATGCTGAACAACGAATTTGCGGCGATAGGACTGAATCACAACAGCGGTGTCGCTGGTCTTTGGTATTTTTCTACAGTGCTGCCGGAACCAAAGCATCAGCAAGTAAAATTTACGGATTACCCAACAGAAACAGCAAATGCGGCCAAATCTGCACTGTACAAACATCATATTTATTTAGTTGTGGAAGACGAAAACTTCTACCTCTCTGAAGCAATGGAAGGCAACATCACAGATGATCCCGAACAAGCGCTAAGTATTCTTGGGCGGGCACACCTCATCGCTGAGAGAGAAGCGCTTGACCCCCTCCCAGGCAAATATTCGTTCCGAATCACTGTAGATGGTTCCAGCACACGTATCGGAGACGCATCGCACAAAGGGGCATATGTGTTGAGCGATGTTGCGGTATTGGTGGGAGAAGATGAGATCCCAATACGGGCACCCAGCGGTGATTCTCTACTGGTTCGCAACTTCTTATTAGAACACAGCAAAACAGGCAATGATGGACCAGTTCTTGCCTTCCAAAAGAACCTAAGTAACCATGCATTGGGAGCGCTTATCGGGAACCATTTCGCATTACAAGTCCAGGAACCGGGCGGGCAGGCTCTGTCTTACATCAGCGCTGCCGGAAGGCCTATACTGCCAGGTATTAACCCTGTAACTGCCCTACACAGCAGAACCGCGCGTTCGATTCCGCATGAAGATCATGATGAGGAGATATCTTCCCAGGTTGTCACGGAGGCCACAGTACAATCTGCACAGCAACCCGGTACAGCCGCTGCAGTTCCTGCCGATGATGGTGATGAACCTGTACTCCCGGACAATGAGGCAATTGGTGAGGCAAGTGACGCTGCAAGCGCGGGAAGTCTAGCCTCTGAGGCAGATGCAGTTACAGCGGAAGTGAAGGATCCTTTAGATAGCGACAAACCTGTACTGCCTGACAGCGAAGCAAGTGACAATGCGGGTGCGGGAAGTCTAGCTCCTGAAGCAAATGCAGGTATAGTGGAGAAGAAAGACCCTGTAGACCACAGCAAACCTGTACTGCCCGACAGCGAAGCAAGTGACGATGCAGACGCAAGAAGTCTAGCCCCTGAGGCAGATGCAGGTATAGTGGAGAAGAAAGACCCTGTAGATCTCAACAAGCCTGTACTGCCCGACAGTGGGGCAGATTTGTCGACCAGCCCCACATTGCACATTGATGACATGCTACTTGAAGATGTAAAAGCGCTTGCATCGCACCCGCCAGCGGCAAGTATAACAATACCTCATGTCGTGACGGTAGGTCTGATAGTTCCAGGAAAGCCGATTTACGATGTGGAAGCAGGGAAGCGTATTCACCCGGCAGTGTTCTTGCCAAACAACAGTAAGGAGGAATATGAATTTCCCCCGTACAGTTACAATTTTGAGCACGATAATCGGCTCGCTGCACATGACATGTACGGTGGGAAAGTGGAGCTTTCGCCGGAATACCGCTTTTTGAAAGTAGTACGAGAAAAGAACGGAAGCGATGGTGTGCTGTATAAGCTGGCGTTCTGTGACGTCAATGGATCAGCGGTAGACCCGCGTGCCATCACACATTACTCTCGGGACGATGGCAAGGTTGGTGCCTATAGTAAGATGCCGCCTCAGCAGATCCTTCCAAGCTCTATCTTAGATGTACAACTTGTTGCTAATGACTCCATAAAAACATCCCTCAAGGATTTATACAAGGCGCAAGGATCCGGTCCCGCAATTACTTTACACAAGTCTTCCACTAACGAAGCTGTTATCGCGATCGTAAGTGCGGGTAAGGAGCCTAATAAGGGGGAAATTATTGGCAAGCTTAACGAAGACGTTGTGTACTTTGACGTCTATGCCTCATCTACAAACTACACGCACCACTTTCACTACGG
>JBQEQV010000029.1:0-11853 GCA_052043585.1 Anaplasma sp.
CAGACTTCGGCTCAATGCTGACTTAACAAAGCACAATCAGAAATTTTCCGAGCTCTTGCGCTCTACGTTTATTACAAAAAGTGATCACGATCGGAATTCGTTTAGGCTACCACACGTATGCAATACCCTACATCAATAACCGCCGTGATATGTGTGATTATATAGTACACTGACGCTGGGGATGCGCCATATTCGCCTAGAGATCTCCCCTACCCCATCCCGGTTGTGTGTGCGGCAGTATCTATAACTTTTTTGCGGCTAAGATATAATTGACGTCGCAATCACTGCCGAGATGCCACTCATCATGCAATATTTTATAGTGCATACCACTAATATTTTGAACTCTCATTCCATTATTATGCAACACGGAACACGCTTCTGAAGGCTTTACGAATTGCTTCCAAGAGTGAGTCCCAACTGGAACCCAGCGTAACACATACTCCGCAGCCACTATTCCCAGCGCCATGGACTTCAAAGTTCTGTTCAATGTCGAAAGAAAGAGCATGCCTCCCCTATTCAGCAATTTGCACGCATCTTCCAAAAAGGACTGGGGGTTAGGGACATGTTCAATGACTTCCATCAGCGTAATAATATCATAAGTACTTGAACTATTGCTACAAAGTTGCTCTAAATCTGCACAACAATATTCTATATCGAGTCCCCTGGTACGTGCATGCTCTATGGCAATGTCTATACTCTCTTGACTTGGATCTATGCCTACAACCTTAAAGCCTAAACTGGCCATCGATTCTGCAAACACGCCACCACCGCAGCCCACATCGAGCAAGGAACCACGAGATGCATCGCTACTTAATTGCGATAGTACGTACTGAACTCTCAAGGGGTTCATCTTTCGCAAAATGGCAAAGCTCTCCCCATCCCACCACTCGGAGGCCAGATTTGAGAACTTAGCGACTTCTGACTCTTCAACATTGCTCATCTGGATCTCACTCTACAGCTGCCTGTTATCTTACCTACAATCACAACGTTTGCGAGGAAATAGCGCGCTATTCGGCGAATCAGCTCCCCATCTGACTTAATTTTTCCACTCTTTTCACGTGTCTTCCCCCTGAGAATTTTGTAGTAAGGAAGGTATACAGCACGGACTTAGCTACCTCAGGTCCTATGTATCGCGATCCAAAACACAGAACGTTAGCGTCGTTATGCTCCCGGGCCAGTCTCGCGAAAAGTGCATCATGACACAACGCAGCCCTAATCCGTTTATTCCTATTCGCTGCAATGCTCATTCCTATCCCAGTTCCGCATATCAGAACTCCAAAGCTCCGATCAGATACATGTGTGACCACGTCCAGTACATAATCTGGGTAATCCACCGCAGCATCATCTGCGCTACAGCCGAAGTCCTCTACCCCGCACCCAATATCTTTGAGATAGGAACCCAGGAAAAGTCTGAGCTCGACCCCTGCATGGTCCGAAGCAAAAAAAACCTTGTCCACCACTAACACAGCATGCACTCAGGCAAAAGAACTCAATACATAACGGAAATAACTCCAGCCTAGCAGCAGTCTCCTCCATATATCGCACAAAGTCAAAATAATTATGGAGTATCTGAGTTGTTTTCTATTGTTTCCCTTCGCGATTTTTTCTTTACAACTAAACTTTTAAAGTGTATTACCGCCTATGATGTTATACTTAAAGTATATATTGGTATGAGTTCCGAGGATCCCAGTCTTATAATAGAGTCTACGCTGGATCACCTGAGTGCTACCAGGGCCTACGCTGAGGCTTTCAGAGGGGATGTTGTGGATGCTTTCCAGTCCGATACTGATTCCGAAGAGCTCCTGTACATGAAGGATCGTGTGGAGAAATTTCTGAAGCAGATAGACCTGTACGAGAGTATTTTTAAAAGCAAAAGAGACGCTTACTTCGCAGCGAAGGAGGAAACAAGAAAAGCCGGTTAGTTGTTCTGAGTTGCTGCTGGTGGAGGGCTCCGCGTGGCTGCCTGCCAGGGGGTGGATTGCAAGTCCGGATCGAGTCTCTTCTTTAGAGGGCATTGGGAGTTGTTTTGCGTGTGCCCTTCCGGTGGTCGCACGAGGCCTTTTATAGTAGTCGAGAGGTTGCGTCCAGTAGGTCGCGTATCAGCCCCACAGACTGATTGAGTACTCCTTGTTCCTCTTCGGTCATGGAGAATTCGAGAATCTTCTCTACGCCATTGCGTCCTATTACCACAGGCACGCCAACGAACAGATCGCGCACCCCGTACTGACCTTCCAGGTAAGCAGAACACGGCAGAACCATGCGCTTATCACTGATATACGATTCGAGCATGAGCGCGCAAGAGGCTGCTGGCGCGTAATACGCAGACCCGCTTCCAAGGAGTTTGACTATCTCCTCTCCGCCTTTGCGAGTTCTTTCCACTATCGCAGATACATCATCCCTGCTCAGGGCCCCCTGCTCTATCAAGCTTTCAACGGATACTCCTCCCACGGTGGAATGCCTGAGCAACGGTAACATCAAGTCGCCGTGGCCACCGAGGACTATGGAAGAAACACTCTTCACCGAGACCTTCATGTGCTGAGCCAGAAAAAAGGAAAACCTGGCGGAATCCAACACGCCGGCCATGCCCACAACCCTGTTTGACGGTAAGCCGGAGTATTTGTGCATACACCACACCATGACATCCAACGGGTTCGTAACCACAATAACCAGAGCATCTGGAGAGTACTTGGATATGCCTTCAGCCACACTTTTGACGATCGAAGCATTAACGCTCAGTAAGTCATCACGGCTCATTCCCGGCTTCCTCGGGATCCCAGCAGTCACAACAATCGCATCGGACCCGCGCATCGCTGCATAATCCGAACTACCCACGATCGAAACATCAGATCCACATATAGTTAACGCATGCCCTATATCCAAGGCCTTACCCTCAGGTACTCCTTGAGCAACGTCAATCAGGGCCAGTTCCTGCACCATCTGGGATGAACCGAGAACGCTTGCAAGTGACCCACCGATATTCCCGGCACCAATTAGCGAAATCTTCACGAACCGCGTACCCCCAAGATCAGGAAACTATCAACTCGCCGCACTCTAACAAACTGTTAGGATTTGTCAAGCAACTTGAGAATTTTCAGCCATCCAAGTGACTGAAACTGCGATCTTGTCCGCCATTAACTCGTGTGCAGCATTAGGCTTTTCAAGCTTAACGCGGCATTTACTCAGCCCTGGAGTCTCCTGGACTATACTGTTGACAAGGTCCATTGCCGCGGACTCTAGCATGTCATACTCCCGCGTCCCCAAAAAATCTGCCACCTTTTGTCCAAGTGCTGCATAGCACACTGTGTCGTATTTCCCTTCTGCGTACACAAGATTCACGCTCACCAATACCTTTTGCCGCAAAACCTTTTCCCAATCATAGGTCCCTATATGCATATAGACTACTAAATCTTTTATACGCAATCGAACGATCACGAAAATTCCTCTGAAAAAACCAATGCAGTCCTTATAATAAGCGCACACGAATTTGTCTAGAGGCTAAGATGCAACGTTTGCGGAAGGTTATGACGTGGATCACAGACAGGATGGTGTTTCCTTTTGGTAAACCCACAAAAGTCAAGAAGGGAGAGCTGTGCTACGTATCTGGTACCAGAAGGTGTATGGGGACCTTGGTGGATCTGGTCATTATGGTGCTGGTATTGCAGTTCATTCATGTGTCCTTTTTTCTTGCTTTTCCCAGGGACGAAGCTGCCTTCAAGGCAATTGAGAAACATAAGCTGGGGGTTAGTTTAAGCAAGGAAGAGAAAATTCTGAGGAATAAATACATATACAGGGCCGTTGTGTTGCAAACAATGCAGTTGGTGGCGGTGTATATATACAATGTGTACATGTGGGTACATTTTTCAGCGACAGTCGGAAAGTTTCTAGTGGGACTTAGAGTTATAGATGAAGCCACCATGGGGGCAATGACTCTCGGTCAAGCCACGAAGCGATTTTTTAGTATTCCTCTGTCCGGCTTACCATTGGGCTTGGGGATTTTTTGGTCGAATTTCGACGCACGAAAAAGGACGTGGCACGACATGATAGCCAAAACTGTAGTCGTAACCAAGAAGAGTTTAAAAGATTGCAGAGAGGGGGCGACTATGAACTGATTCCAGTGGCCATCTGGCCCGTGGTGCGAGATTTAGTGAAGATACATTGCCTATGCGCATGTTCTCTACTCCGGCCCACCCCACCATGATGCCGTTGTCTGTGCATAACTCTTGGGGAGGGAAGATTGCCTCCAGTCCACAGGTGAGCGCGCACTCGGATATGCGCTGCCGTAGGAGATTGTTTGCTGCAACTCCCCCACTGACTACTATGGTATCGATATTTGCATCGATCATTTTGGCAGCTGATGCGGCATTGAGGATCCTGCTGGTCAATATTTCGCTGACACACTGTTGAAACGATGAGCAAATGTCGCATATAGTTTGCTCGTTTAGCTGCTCCTTGGCGATAATGTTGCGTACAGCGGTTTTCAATCCAGAAAACGAAAAGTCGCATCCTGGCCTGTGTCGCAGGGCTCTAGGAAAGGAAAATCGGTCGCTTGCCCCATTCAAGGCTTTCTTTTCCACAATGGGGCCGCCCGGATATCCTAGACCAAGCATTCTAGCCACTTTATCAAAAGTTTCTCCCAGAGAATCGTCCATGGACTCTCCCAGCTTTGTGTATCTACCAACTCCGTGAGCGACGAAGAATTGGCAGTGCCCCCCGGAAATTATGAGTGCCAAGAACGGAAATTTAATTTCGTGAATCATCCGCGCAACTAGTATATGGGCTTCCAGGTGATTCACAGCGATCAAAGGCTTTTTCGTGACGTAGGCGATTGTTTTAGCAAGCATTATGCCAACTATCAGGGAACCCACCAACCCGGGACCGGCAGTGACCGCGATTGCCTCTAAATCACGAAACTCTAAACCCGCGCTGCTGACAGCTTCAGAGACTAAAATGTGCAGAAAGTCAAAATGCGCGCGCGCCGCAATTTCAGGCACCACACCACCAAAAGAGGAGTGTTCCTTTTGTGTCAGCACTTCGTGAGCTAAAACCACCCCGTGATCGGTCAAGACTGCTACCGCGGTCTCATCACAGCTGGTTTCTATTCCCAGGACAGCGCCACACTTACCCACAATGCCACCTACTTAGTTGGCAGGATCCCTATTTCTTTGTAGAATTTGGCCGCACCATCATGTAGGGGAACTGAGCCTCTACTGCTTCTTTCAGCTAGATCTTTGACCTTAAGGCCTCTGAGGGCGCCGCTCAGCTCGCGGAACCTGTCCATATTGGAGACTATAGACTTCACTACAACATACGCCATCTCATCTGGCAGGTCGGTGGTGGCGAACATTGAGGCTCTCACCGATATAGTGTCTACTTTCTCGGAATTATTCATGTAGGTATGCGCAGGGATCGTGCCCTTGTGGTAATATGGATATTTTTGAGTCATCTCTGCGATCAGATCATCACCCAGAGAAACCATAACCGCGTCGCAAGTAGCGGAAGCCTCTTGCATTGCCGCATTCGGGTGACCAACGAAATCTGTGACGACATCTATCTTTCCGTCACACAGCGCCTGGACTTGCTCAGAGGACCTCAAGTCAGACGTTACCAGAAAGTCTCTGGTACTCCACCCCTTAGTCTTCAATAGGGCAATTAGTGCCGTCCTCACCCCAGTACCAGGTGCCCCTATATTTATCCTCTTGCCCTTGATGTCGTCTATGGAATTAATTCCAGAATCCTTGCGCACAACGATGGTCAGATACTCCCTGTGCATCGAGGCCAAGAGCCTTAAATTGTCCATCGGAGGGGTTTCGCTGTACAAATCATGTCCCATATACGCGTGGTACCCTATGTCTGATTGCGCAACTCCGATGTCCATAGCGCCTCTGCGTATGGAATTCAAGTTGTACACACTTCCGGCAGTGGCCGAGGTGGCACAAATCAGCCGTTTAGATTTATTGATCTCACTGTGGCTTAATGCAGCAAATTTGCATACCCCGCCACCTATTGAGTAATACACGTTTGTTATAGACCCTGACCCAATCAGGATAAAACTTCTCTGAGACCCAGAAAAAGCAATCTTGCCGAACAGTAGAAACGTGCAACTACAAGCTACTATGAATCCGGCAATTACTACTCGAAGCATAAAAACCTACAATTCCAACAAACTGCTTATCATACCGCAGAACGTATCTACTTTGGTACCTGCACCCCCGACCAATACTCCGGAAAGACCTGCAATTCCCGATTTAAGGGCGCGAATGTTGTCCTGATTTACCGATCCACCATAGAGAATGGGACACGCCGGGACACGCGACTTTATTGTGCTAAGAAGCCCCTCTATAACATCTATAGCAGGAGTGGTTGACCCGCCTATTGCCCACACGGGCTCATATGCGATTATAAACTTGTTGCTGTTTGGTATACACTCGTCGCACTGACGCAGCACCACTTCCCGCGCAACTCCTTGCTCCTTCTCTTGAAGTGTTTCCCCAACACAGATGATTGGCATAATCCCCTCCCCTGCGGCGGCTTCAGCCTTTAGTTTTATATCTGAATTCTTCTCGTAAAACACCCCACGCCTATCTGAATGTCCAAGAATCACATAATCGCAACCACACTCTCTAAGCATCTGCGCGCTTATTTCACCTGTACATCCCTTTCCTGTATTGCAATTTTGTGCACCAAGTTTCAGAAACGAATCCGAGCTACGAAACGCCGACAATACGGTGAAAGGCGGACATATGACCACTTCAATGACACCGTCAAGCTCGCCATGAGCGAATCTCGTACCCACTGCCGCAAGCATATCTCGCATCAATGGGGCATCCCCGTTCATCTTCCAATTGGCCACTACAAGAAAGGACATAAGCTCCACAACAGTGTAAGAGAGCCGGCTGCCGGACTCGAACCGACAACATCCTGATTACAAGTCAGGCGCTCTACCATTTATAGCTAAGCCGGCCAGCCACGTAAGAAAACCAAGCCCCAACAACTAGTGACAAACTATATACTTGTCAGGATAAAAGTCAAAAGGTTAATTTTCGGCTATGCTATTGGCAATTATGAGAGCATTTCGTCCGAATGATACCAAAACTTAAGGCAAGCAAATCTCTGGGACAGAACTTCATTATAGATCCTGTAATAGCGGAAAGAGTAGTCTCTCACGCAGGTGAAATTGCAGGATATAACGTGATCGAAATAGGACCAGGGTTAGGGGCAATTACGAAAATAATTTTAGACAAGGACGTGAAGAGTTTGATAGCAATTGAGAAAGACGAGAAGCTCTCCCATTTGCACAAGGAGGAGCTAGAGAAAAAGTACCCCCACTACAAATTCATACAGCAAGATGCCCTGGAGGTACAGATAGAGGAACTGTCCGTGCCGCCAAGCAAGGTTGTGGCGAATCTGCCGTTCAACATATCCGTCATCCTGCTCCTGAAATTATTGAGGTACATACACCGCTTTGAAGGATTGACTTTGATATTCCAAAAGGAAGTTGCGGACAGGATAGTAGCCCATCCAGGCACCAAAGGATACTCGATACTCTCGGTGCTAGTGCAACTGCTATGCGATGTGGAGAAGGTAGAAGACCTGCAGCCCAGCGTCTTTTATCCTGTACCTAAAGTGTGCGCCTCCATACTCAATATTTTGCCGCTGAAGTCCCCGAGATTCCAAGTGGATTATTCGTACATGACAAAGGTATTGAAGCAGATATTTGGCCACAGGCGCAAGACTGTACGCAACTCTTTGAAGTGCTCGACTCAGGATTTCGATGCGATACTTGAAATGTGCAACATGTCTGCACTGGCGCGGCCAGAGAACTTGTCCATAGAGCAGCTGTGTATCATCTCGAATTTTTTACAGTCTCGCAAATACAAATTTGCCTGAGATGTCCGCGACGCATTATGCAGGCCACTTCTCCTGCTCTACCTTTCCACCTCTTCTGATTCTAAGGGTCTACGCAGCGCTATTGCCTAATCTTTATTGCCGATATTGCTCTGAAGCCGAAGTACACGGAGATTTTCTCGATGATGCCCGGTATTGCGTACTGCAAGAATGTGGCATGTCCGCCGTTGCTAACGCGCAAGTACAAAATCCCGGCGTCATCCCTTGAGAAGACTACCCTCTCTGGTTTGGCAAATTCTGCTATTCCCGCGCCCACTATATCCTTCCAGTTGAGCAGTATCCTGGTCTCTGTTTTGCTGAGGCGCCACACATCGCACCTTTGCAAGATAAAATTCTCAACCGCGGATCTAATGTTCTTGCACCCGCGCCTTTTGCTGGAAAAATACATAACGCAGCAACCCAACGCACCTTAGAACCCATTGCGTCCCTCGATAGGATCCGGGGCACGCAAGGATGGCGGAGAGAGAGGGATTCGAACCCTCGATACAATGTTACTTGTATAACGGTTTAGCAAACCGCCGCCTTCAGCCTCTCGGCCACCTCTCCCTCGGGAACTCGAGGATTATTCTCTATTTCCCGTAAAATATCAACAGTATAATTATCCCGATTGTGCACGAAATAAGTTCCACCAACCCCCGCAATACACCACGGTCTTCGCTGTCACATCACGATGCCGCGGCAGGGTCAGAGCACAATTATTGTAGAGCGATCTTGCTTCGTATCAGAACTGTTTCGAGCATCTATAGCTTAATTCTGCCCCGTAGATAAAGAAAATGCTGAGAATGTAGAAGAACAGCATAGATGCAACTATACCGGAAAGGTTGCCGTACATGGTGTGAAGTACTTTGAAGTTAGACAAGTACCAAGAGAAAGCAAACGAGGACAAAGTCCACAATGCCGTTACAACAATGGCGCCAGGAACTACAACAGACACCCTCTGCCTGGTATTTGGCACCATAAAATACACCCAAGCAATGGAGATGCACAACACGCACTCTCCAACAGCATACTTCGAATAGCCCCAATGTACATCGTAGTCCAATGCATCAAAAATAATCGGCACCAAGACCATACACAACACACTCAGCATCATCATTGAGACAATGACAAGGAACTGCAGGATGCTGAATAGCCTGCCGAGTATATATGGCGGGGGGGCTGAAACTCTGAACGCCCGATTTAATACGGTACGCATGCCCTCAATTGCCGAGGACGCAGTCCACACGATACCTACTATCGCCACAGTCAATAAGCTCTGCGGTGGTCCGTACACTATTTCATTAATCCTTGGTAGCAACGCCGCGATGGTCTCATGCGGAAGTTCACTCAGGAATGCGGTTACTAATGCTTGCAAGAAATCCTCCTGCTTGTCCAATATCCCCAGCGCTGTAGAGGTCATGGCGATGAAGAATACGAAGAACGGAAAGGTGGACAGAAGGAAGATGAAGGACAAATATCCCGAATATACGAGCCCGTCGTGGTTACGAAAGTCCACGACTGCAAGGCCTGCACACCTTACGAAGGTTACGATCTTCGTAAATATTGCACGGCAAAGCTGGTATATCACACACACTCAAACAACCCTTCGTTGCACAGAACAATCCCAATTTTTAGTGTATTTGCAGACAAACACAACCACGTTCTTGTAAAGTGTAGACCCAAACATATAGGAAGTGCTTAATAGCAAAACCTCAATCATGGAATCATTCATTGATATTCTAGACTGATTTATCCATGTATTTTGTGTAGCGGCAATGGACATAAGGTTGCATTGCTTATAGAATGAACCACAACAGGGGTGCAGGAATGTGAACCTGCAATTTAGCTGGGCGTAGCCGTGGATGAATTTGCGTGCGTGGATAAATACATACGCCCTCTTATGCGCAGTGGATTCGACACTGAAAACGACGATGCGGCGCAGATTTCCTCCCCTGGCGGCTCTTTTGTCGTAACAAAGGATATTCTAGTGGAGGGAGTACACTTCCTCTACTCTAGCGATGCTGGGTTATTGGCCAGGAAAGCTCTAAGGGTGAATCTGTCTGATATTGCCGCGATGGGGGCTAAGCCATATGCCTATCTATTAGGTCTTTCGTTACCTAAAGGAATAACGGAGGAGTGGTGGCAAGGGTTTAGCGAGGGGCTGAAGCAGGATAACGAGCATTTCGCGGTGAGCCTGGTTGGTGGAGACACAACAAGCAACGTCTCTGGTGTAATTGTTGTGAGTATTACGGCGATGGGTATCCCGGCTGGCCGCAGTATGACCAGATCTGGGGCACAGATTGGTGATATACTGTATGTTAGCGGCAATATTGGAGATTCTGCTTTAGGATTGATGGCATATCAGGGCTTGATACATGGAGAGTCTCAGGACTTGAAACGTAGGTATGATCTACCTGAGCCCAGGGTATCTCTAGGAATACAAATCTGCAATATCGCTTCTGCGTGCATTGATATCTCTGATGGCCTCATCCAAGATGTGGGGCATATATGCAGGTTATCCGGCATGGGGGCGGATTTGCACCTCGACAAAATCCCGCTATCCAACGAGGCTCGGCGCGTTATTGATGGACAACCGGAGTTGGTGGAACGAATTCTCACAGGGGGAGACGATTACGAGCTTGCTTTCACTGTCTCACAAAGAAATCTAGGGAAGCTCAGGGAAATCACAGATAACACAGGAACACAGATCACTGCAATTGGAGAGATGACAGCGGGATCTGGTGTCAAAGTCTACGCCAGCAACGGCAAGGTCATGGACCTAAGCAATTCCGGATATACGCATAAATTTTGATGATTGCATGCTGGTCAGCGGTGATGGGCGCGCTTATGTGTTATCTTGAGTGCATTACAGACAAGCTTATACTATCGATGTCGGTGAGATAAGATTCTGCGCCATCTGCCCTGCCGGTGGGGAAATTTACCTGAGTCAGCGCCTCTTCAGTTGATGGATAATGTATATATGCGACCTCAGACATTAGCGAAGTAAAGATTCTTGAGGAAGAATTCCACGCACCCTCCAACACTCTTAACACCGCATTGGAATGGATTTCCGGTGCCAAAGCCTGCTCCAGTAATGATATCGAACATGATTTTTTCGCAGGGATGAATTTTGCGACTTCATAGGCCACAGCAGAGGCCACAACCTGCCGTAAATCCTCTTCATTGAGCTTCGAAAGCGTAGTTTTCAGCGCTTCAACGTACTTTGCCTTATCATCTGCTCTAAGGATCTCCAGCACCTTGTCTGTGACTTCCTGTACGGAGTCGTTGGATACACAGCCTTCTGTTGATAGGATGGACACAACCTCGGCCACAGCTAGAAAGCGTATGTCCTCCGTCTGTATGCATTGGGTACTGCCCCATTTTTTCGGAAGACTGGCACACAACTCTACACACCTCAATGGGCCACCAACCGCCCTGCGAAATCCCGGTATCATCCTCAGCCACCGCACAATTGATGGATCTAGATCCACACCGACCATGGGCTCACCGAAGCTTATCAGCAGAACTGAAAAGATGCTCTCCACCAATGCCGGCATTTGCCTGCAGAAATATGGCAACGTCTTAGGGAATTTGCCCTCGGCCAACATTGATTCAAGAGAGATTTTCAGCTGCTTATTCTTCAGGCACCAAAGTGTATGGTGTACCACGCCTAGTGTTCTCGTTATCATCGCCATCCGCAGATCAGCGTTGATCAGGAATTCGCCTACTATTGCACGCTTTTGATACATTTCATCAGGATCCTGAAAAAACTGCTCGTGCACACACGTCATAACATACAGCGCAGATAAAAATTCTAATGAAGTCCCCTTGTGTGGCACATTTGTCGCTTTTGCTTCGTCTAATAGTGGGCTCAAAAGCCTTTTTTCCGATCTTGTAATAAACGTAGAGCGCAAGAGCTCGGAAAATTTCTGATTGTGCTTTGTTAAGTCAGCATTGAGCCGAAGTCTG
>JBQEQV010000030.1:0-3478 GCA_052043585.1 Anaplasma sp.
GCAGGAGAAGCTTGATCGGGAATTCGAAAAGGCGCTATCAGATCCTGAGCGGAAGTCCAATGCTGAGCGGGAGCTCGGGGATAAGCTGGGGCTCGAGGCTGAGTGGGTACTTCAAGCTGAGCGGGACCTCGCTGCTTGGTTGGAGTTTGAAGCGTTTCTGAATTCGCCTGAGCATAAGGCAGCTTTGGCAAGGCTCGAAGCTGATCGGAAGGCTATGCCGGCTGAGCAGGCGAAGTTCGATAAGGCATTGAAGGAAGAATACGATTGGGTTAAGCATAAGCAGGCTGTGGCTAGGCTGCAGGCTGAACGGGATGCGATGCCAGCTGAGCAGGCGAAGTTCGATCAGCTACTGGAGGAAGAGTACCATGCGTCTGCGGAACGGCGAAAGCTTAAAGCTGATCAGGAGAGGTTTGATAAGGCACTAGAGGCAGAGTACCATTGGTCTCACAAGCTACGGCAGGTTGAGGCAGAGTACGAAGCGTTGCTGGCGTCGCAAGCGCACAAGGATGCTGTTGCTGAGCTTGAAGCTGAACGGGAAGCTGTGCTGGCTGAGCAGAAGAGGTTCAATCGGTTATTAAAGGCTGAGTACGATGCGGCTGTAGAGCGGCAGGCTGATGCAGCTGGCGTTATACAACAGATAGCCTTCAACACCTTCCTTGAAGATGCGCTGCAGCAAATGATGGATCATGCTGCTGAGATCCACAGGCTCATAGACGACCTGATCAAGAATGGCTTCGGCTGCAAGGCGATCTTGGACGCGGAAGAACAAGAGATGCGCGACACTATCAGTGAGGTGTACGACGGTAGTATCGATAGTGTCGTGGAGAGCGTGTTCCGGCGCATAAATGAAATAGCAGGTTATCGCATAGGAAGTGCGAACAGTGATGTGCAGTCTCATGCGGACTTCCTGAAAGGGATGCAGGAGCTAGAGTCTGTAAGAAACATGCTGCGGTCCTTCCAAGGAAGTACTGTGAAGGTTATGGGTGATGTTCTGCAGCGAATCTCAGAAGGAAGGGCGGCTATTGTGAATAAGATTGCGAAGTTCAAAGAACAGGCGCGTAACATTGATCAAGGTCTGGGTACAAATCCACGGAAGGCTCTAGAAAGCGCTCTGAATAAGTGCCAAGAAGAGCTGATCAGGGCTCAGCGGGGCACAGCGGTGCTGGAGAAAGAACTGGAACAAGTGCGTGCGGTTGTGAAGGTTGCGGACGATGAGATGAGCGAAACCATACGCAGCATGCCTTATAAGGCGTTGGCAGCGGTGCCATATCAGGGTGTCAGCCAAATGCTTGAAGATGCGCTGAAGAATGCTGGGAAGGAAGGTTGGGTCGCACCGGAGGGCATGGACCAAGAACTGGCGGCAGCACTCGATGCATGGGCAAAAGGTGGTGAGCTCTCAGAGGATGCTAAGCAAAGGCTTACGAACGCATTGGGATCATTCCGGGCACATGTACGTGAGAGCAACGGAAAGGTCGTTGCAGTCTTCAAGAGCCTCTTCGTAGCTATCATGAGCGCGTTCCAAGATGCAGCACAGCGGGTTATCATGGCTCTTCTTGTAAGATTGAATGAAGTGGCTGCATTGGCAACCGTACAAACTGTAGTTCAGGAGAAAGCTGAAGGGCTTGATAGTGCGGGACAAGTGCTTACAGACTTCCAAGAGTCAGTTGCTGTGGCTGTTGGCAGTGCATTAGGGGGTATCATGGATGCGACACTCAATGGTCTTCTCGGGGGGGGGTACCATTTTCATGAGTTGAGCCCAGAAGGCCTTACTGCTGAGCAGGAGGATGCAATTCCGGGTAGTGAGCTTAATAATGTATTGGCAATCCAGGCACTGCAAGTGGGAGCGAAAGGAGCTGTGGCCAATGTAATGGGGAGTATGGCAATGCAGGGCACGTCTGTGAAAGCAGGAGGAATTTCTGAGGCTGAGTGTGACCTAGGGACGATTTGCACCCACGAATACGTTTCGGTAGGGGTGATACAGATACCAGTACATATCTCTTTTAGTAGATCCTGATGGAGGGTTAGGGCTGCAAAAGGCGAATTTACGGCTTCCATCCGATCTCGACGCGATGTTGCAGAAAACTGGGGGAGCCGCATTGGGGGGTGTAATCGCAAATGCCCAGGTACACTGCTAATGGTGTTTTCAGGCTAGTGGGATCACCATGACATTGATTTTGTAGTCCACACTCACAAAACAGAATGTATTTACAATTGCACAAGGGGCAGTGGCTGGGACAAGTCCCCCGTAGGCGTTTGGGTTCCAGTTTTGCGCCACAATTGTGCCAATTATGGCCTTAAAGGGGCATTAGGAACCATTTTGAGTTTTTGTGCTATGCAGATCTTTAGGATGCAGATAGGGAAATCAAGATGAGGAATCGCAAATATGCCCTTGGCAGTTCCGCAGATGGACCACCAGCGGGTGCCAGTGCAGTAAATGGGCAGCCACCCGTGTCGCCGAGGGGGGGGGAAATCACTCGTCGAGGTACGCTAACAACCAAATAGTAGAGGCTCTGAGGGACGTGAATGCGACAGTCAGTGGTTTTGAGGGTACTGTCCAGGAGTTGAGACCAAAGGGTCTCACTGTGGAGGATGATGTCAGAGCTGCGAATGGTCAGCGGCAGGATGATCAACTTGCGGCTAGGCAGCGAGAGCGGCAGCTCGAGGCTTCTGTTGAAAAAGTAGTACGAGGTCTGACAGGTACTCTCGAAGAGACTGAGGATCTCCCTGATCAGCCACAGATGGTGCAAGAAGATGATGCGCTGGAGCAAGAGGCTAAGCAGCTGCTTGAGGCTGCGTGCAAGATCAAGGCTGTGCGGGAGGCTGAGCGGAAGCTCAAGGCAGAGCAACTTGCGGCTGAGCGGGAGATTGCTCAGCGACTTGCGGCACTGGTAGGCACAGCTTTTCGGGAAGCGATGGAGCGAATCGACCAGGCGCTAAAAACTGCGAATCAGGAAGTTCAGAATGTGCAAGACTTGAATGCTACGCGGGATGTACTTGGAATCATTGCAACCTTCCAAAGGTCGGTCACTTCGGCAGCTGCAGAAGCCCTGAAGGTTGTGGAAGCACAAGTCAAAAACATGGAGCGGGAGATTGCGCAGAGGAAGTCTGATTGGGCACTAAAGGCTGAACAGCTGGCAGCTAAGAGGCTGGAGGCTGAGCAGAAGGCCGAGGATGCCATTGAGAAGGCAGTACGTGCAGTATATGGCCTGTCAGGTGCTCTTGAAGAGGCAAAGGACCTCCCGGATCAGCTCCGGATGGTGCAAGAAGATGATGAAACTCCAGATAATACGCTTGAGACCGTAGTGATAACCCAGGCACAGCAGGGAGCAACGAAGCTGTTGTCAATGTAATAGAGGTGCTCTACAGCAATGCGGGCACGTCTGTGTAAGCAGAGGAAGTTCCAAAACAGAACCTGAAGTCTCAATCAAGGAAGAGCTTGACCGAGTAAAGGCAGTAATGCGTCAAGCTGATAAGGAGA
>JBQEQV010000031.1:0-8706 GCA_052043585.1 Anaplasma sp.
CCAGGACGTTGATGAGAGGGCTTGATGATATTTTGCAGTATTCCCAGCAACTTAGGTTCGCAATACTGGTCACAGGCGGGAATTTGGTGCATTGCCACCTTTCCCGGTTTCTCGTTATCGTTCCACTGTATTAGGTCCCAAGGTGAGTCAGCTGCGGATCGCATTTCGTAATCGACCTCGGATTTGGTGATTCTGGGGCCAGGGGCAAGTCTTATATCTTCGTCTACTGGCTCGAGTTCTGTAAATTTTGCTTTGCCATCTTTGTCTATTATGATTTCTTCTATTCCCATGGCCATGCACTTTATGGGGGAACCTGAAGGTTGGTCTCCCTTTGCGCTCAGTGATTCAACTGATACCTGTAGTTCGCTACATTCGTACTTGCTGTCTTGTTCACTTATCACATAAGAAGTGGTGACTTCGAGGTGGTCAACAACTTTTGGTGCTTCGTCTCTATTTGGCTTTTTTTCTACTTTTGCGAAATGCCGTTCCACCACGGACACGGCCGCTGTCACGGGTCCTGTTGGTTCTATGCGGCAGATGGTTACGTGTGGTGATCCTTTTTCGGCGGCGACTATTCTGTATTTGGATTTGGTGCTATCCGGTGAGATGATGCTATCAATGTATCTGAGTAACCTGGGACGACGGCTGGTTGGAGTTATGAGATCTCTACATATTTGTATTAATGTTGCAGATGGTGGTGTCTCGGGGCGGACTTCTATGGCGATGAGATACTGATCCGAGTGGCTGACCGGACTGCCAAGCTGGTTTGTAGGTTTAGTATATTGGTCACCTCCGGCGCGTAGTACTTCCTTGGGGCTTGGAGCTATTCTGCGAGGTTGGAGGGTATCAGACTTTTGATGTTTATTTGTTTTAAATGGCTTGCATCTTTGGGGTTGGCCAAGCATTGTGTTACTGTGTTATGGAAAAGGGTTTAGTAAAGGTGTTTGTTGTAGATGAAGAGCCTACCTGCCAGGTTGGTTAAGGGGCGCGCTTGTGCGCGCCCCGACTGGAATTACTCACGCCCGTTTTGCCGCCTCGCACCTTCACCGAAGCAGCGTTCGCAGGGTTCAGAGCAGTAGCCGGGGACATATCATTTTGCTGCCTTACCTGAGGTCCCGGTCTACCCTTTCCTTGATTAGTGCGCATAACCTCAGGAGATTCATCACGAGTGCTGCCTGCCTTTGCTTGCCGCTTAGGCTTCTGCGGTTCAGCACCAGTAACTCCATCTATTATACCCACTAAGAAGGCCTTGATCCCCGACAAACAACTCCGGAAAAGCCTGACCCACCAGGGACCGCATAACAGCTGCTTTCCTAATATGTCCATTAAGAAGGCCTTGATCCCCGACAAACAACTCCGGAAAAGCCTGATCCACCAGGAATCGCCTGGCTTCTCCTTTCCTGCTCCAGATGCGGTGGCCGCCGCAGGCATTTTTCCTCTTGCATAAACTTGTTGGGCTTCCACCAATGGCACATTGCTGCCTTCGTATATCATATCTGGAATGGAGACCGTGGTATGCCTTGCGGTTCCGTCTCTTTCTGGGATATGAGACCTCACTGAGATCGAGGCATTTGTGATCACACAGCCTCCCTTCGTCATAACGCCATCAGCCGGAACTACATCACGAACGGTGTAGTTGAGCGTAGCGTGCACTGACTCACAGCAGTCGCTGTTGATTACAATTTTGTGGTGACATGCATAATTGCGCATACCAGATCGATCTACAATCATGTTGGCTCTGCTTGTTACCCCACCCTGATCAATCCAGACTCGAGCGCCTGGTTTCAGTTTCTGGATACTACTCTTTACCACGCGCAGTGCCAGGCTTTCGCCAAAGCCCGCCTCATTACCAGGAACACTGGATGCGCGGAAGAGCTGGGCAAACAATGTCTCATCCCCCAGAACTGTCTTGATGCCCTTTACGAAGTCGGGCCACACGTCCGACAGGGACAGCACCTCTGGTAGAGCCTCATCGTCGACTTCTACTTCTTCTTCTGCCCCATCGACGCTCTCAATCTCCACTTCCATCTCAGGTTCAGCAGCTTCTTTTTCCGATACGGCAGTCTCATCCTGGTATACCTTCTTGGCGTTTCTGAACGGAGCATCAACTTCTGACACTAGTCCCTCTGCCGCCTTCACAGACAACTGCGACCACTTGTTACCTTGCTCCTGACCAACGCTCAGCGATAGGTTGGTTACAGTATATTGGTCGTTGGTACGTTTAATGTTATAGCAGACTTTGACGCGTATTTTTTCCTCGTTATTGACTGCAACAACCGTGCTGATGGTAACTCGATATGAGTTCTCCTCAGCACCTCTGTCCACTGAAAGTTTGGTGTCATCTTCTTCCACTTTGAAGTCAGCAACAACATCTTCAGATAGAAACTCAGCGAATCCTGCCTGAATCAGGCGCAATACGAGGTTCTCATGGAACTCGTACTCATCCTCACTATCCCACCCAAAAAAGGCCTTGAGGCATACATCCTTGCAAAGTGCTTTTTCGAACTCAGTGATGAAGTTAAATGTCCCCTCAGAGGACCATAGCTGGACCTCTTGAGCAATTTCTTCCTTAGCGTCAATTTGCTGCGGAACCGGCAATGCGTGCCCTTTCGTCCGGCTGCCACCATCTTGCACATTGTAGGGTTGTCCGCTACTTGCCTCTACTGATTGCGTCGGTTGCCCCCCTATGATGCGTAATGGTATCAGCACTTCAGGATGGCGTGACACCGCATACAACGGACCGCGTGTACCTTTAGCATCCGGAGTCTCCTCCTCGCCAAAGCTTTCTTCTTTTTCACGAATTGTCACTTCAAAATTACACAGAACAGTCATGGACTGACCACTTTGCCCACGGTACTCCAGGAGGTCATAAGTAAGGTAAAGTGATAGTGGCCTGGGCTCATTGCCAGGTTCCCGCACTGACAATGAGTACACCTCTTGCAGTCGAATACCCTGGACCAAGCCACCAGTGCTGTTAACCTGCTGTATGGCACTCACAGGGAAGCTCAGAGTTGAAAGTTTCTTACATTCCTGCAGCTCCACTCCCATAGATGAACACATCTGGTCGATAAATTCCTGAGGTACGCTATAAGCCGATAGCTCTGTCACATGCTGCTGGAGGGATGGAGAGGCGGACAGTAGTGCTGGCTGTGTTCCGCCCGGTTGCGCATCAGCGTGCACGTTTTCAGTGAATTCACTCAGCAGCTCGGGCGAGATGTTCCTGTCTACAGTCCTTAATTGGGGGTATAGCAGCAGTTTTCCGGCGCCGCCATGCTTCTTCAAAGATTCATTAACAGCCAAATTCAGTAGCGTGTTAGCATGCATAACATCGCGCAAAGGTGTGTTCTGCCCCCCTTTGATCACATAAAGTTTCGTGCTCTTGGGATCGTCGTGGCCCCATTCAACGGTTCCTGTACCTATCAAAGCATTATAGCTCTGCTCACGAGCGATGGAGCTGAGAACAAAATTTGAAACCCCCACAACGACCTGCGGATCCTCCCCTGAAGATTTCACATCGTAGGTGGCGGTTAATTGCACTTTCTTACTATCCTTGCTCTCTAATAGGAAGTGCCGCTCCACGCGAACCCCTCCGCTGTCACTCCCAGATAACCAACGAAGGTGCAGTTTTTGATCTACAATCTTGCCCTGACCAGAGCCGATAAGCTTCTGCAAACCCTCTTCACTCACCTGCAGGGTATTTACGGTAGCGTGCAGTACTGCAGTACACTTACTGTCGTCATCAGGTGGGCAGTTCGCTATTCTGCGCAGTTTCTCCAGAGCCTGATCCAACTCATTTTCCCTTTTCTTCTGGTCATCTGAGATAGACCCGCTTTTAGCTGGACCGAAACCCGTAACAGCCCCAAGCTGCACAAGCTTGAGGAGATTGCTAGCACCTTGCACATTGCCATCGGTGTCATAAACACGAACGACGCTGGTAAGTGCATTTACAAACCCATTCCATCCTGGAGTGTGTACTTCTGGTTCGGTGGTGCCCGCCATGGCTGGTTGTGTTGCAATACCCCGCCGATCGTTTACCACTCCTGGCGCTTGACTGGGTGTCTTGGCAGCCGCAGCCTCAACGGTCACACCCCCAGCCTTCAATACTGCGTCTTTTACATACTGAGGAACGGATTCTAGATTTATCACCTGAAAAACCTTCAAGGTCCCGCTGTACTGAACAACGAGCCTGCTCTCAGCTTCAGAATCGAGAGAGAAGCCGGAATATTCCCTCTCAAAATCAACCTTCAAACGCTGAATTATAACTTTGATTTGCTGAGTAGTGGCAGGTGACTGCTCAATTGACGTAAATATTTCCAGCGTCACGTCTTGTGACAAGGGCAAAGAGCCTATGGTTTGACCAACAGTTAACTGCCCGCTGTATTTAGCGACAAGTGCATTCTCCGTAGTATGGTTAAGGTCGAACGATAATCCGGGGCTGTTTTGTTCATCATAAATTTTCTTCCACCGACGAATCATGTCCCTAATTTGCTCACCGGTGGCTTTCTGACTCTCTTTCTGATCCTTGGCAGCCCTTTTGCCTTCATCGATTATTGCATTGATAATATGGATCGGTGGAGTATTCGTTTGCGCTACAGTCAACTGCCCTTTGTACTTTTCGATAAGCGCTTCTTCTGTTCTCTTGTCAAGGTCGAATGCGTCCGATGGGTTTTCGTTATTATAATACTGAGATACTCCCCGAATCATCACCCTGATCTGCTCGTCGCTGGCACACTGCGTTGTTTCTTTCGGTGAGACACCCTGATCATCATCATCTGACCTTGCTGCAGGTGCACTTTCCTGAGCTTGCTGCGTACTAAGGCCCTGATTCGCCCCCTCCCATATGTGTGCAATCTTGTCGGACTGCACTTCTGGAAACTCAACCTTCGCCCACAGGGGTTCCCCTTGAGAATCCCCGTTGGCAAGGTACAGTTCAGCGTCTTTGATTGCATACTTCTCGCTTCCGTCGTCCCCAGTTTCCTTAGCAACAACATACACAACCGAGGCCTTGATTTTCCCAAGAGCACCTGCCCCTACTACACTCTCAAAGTCCACTGTATAGGCATTATCACCATCGGTAACGCCAGGTTGCTGTTCGAATGTGCTTGCTATCTTCTGGCTGATGGTTGCACTTGCCTCCTTATCAACCTGATCCAAGAGTACACGAACGAAAGCCTGGATCAGAGACTTGCCAAGACCCTTTCCTTTCTCTGCTTGTTCAAAGATAGACCGGACAACCCCATCTCCAGCAAGCGCCTGAGTTAGTTTTTCAAGAATTTCATCCTTAAGCGTGCCGTCTGTTCCCCAGAGTTTTGACTCACCTGAAGATTGTTCTTCCACTTCAGCAGTTTCAACCACCGGAGATTGTGAATCAGACGACACTGAAGTGCTAGTGGGTTGCTTGGTAAAGCCATCCTTCTGTACAACGGCCTGATCATCATCGTCTGACTTTGCTGTAGGTGCACTTTCCTGAGCTTGCTGCGTACTAAGGCCCTGATTCGCCCCCTCCCATATGTGTGCAATGTTGTCGGACGACTGCACTTCTGGGAGTACGATTTTTGCCCACAGATCCTCACCAGCCTTTCCTATGTACAATGCCGCGTTGTCGACCACATACTGCTCTTTACCATCAGACTGTTTCTCTTTGGCAACAGTGTATACAACAGAGATTCTGATCCTGCTGTGACTACCCGCTTTAAAACCACTCTCAAAGTCTACGAGATAGGCGTTTTTACGGTCTGGATGCGGACCAAATTTGCTTTCAACCTCCTTACTTATTCTTGCACTGTCTTTTTCATCGATCTGCTTCAGAAATACTTTGGCAAATTCCTGGATCAAAAACTTGCCGAGATCTTCTTTGTCCTTCGCTTGTTCAAAGATAGACCGGACAACCCCATCTCCAGCAAGCGCCTTAGTCAGTTTATCGCAAATGTCCTTCTTAAGAACCCCGTTGTTACCCCACAAGCTCTTCGCTTGCTGCAACTGTTTCTCCGGTTCTGCAGCAACTACCTGTGATTGTGGCTCAGGTGGCACTGAAGCGCCGTGGGATTGCTTGGGCTTGTTACAGCCCCCCTTTGCAATCTTCCATAAGTTGTCAGCGCTGCTGGGCTGTATTAATGAGGGAAGCGTGATTTTTGACTGCAAATTTCCCTTAGAATTCCCGTTGGCAAGGGATAGTTCAGCGTCTTTGATTACATACTTCTCGCTTCCATCGTCCCCAGTTTCCTTAACAATAACGTATGTAACCGAGGCTTTGATCTTCCCATGGTCACCCGCATCTACTACACCACCGATGTTCGCTACAAAGGCGTCCTCGATGCTAGGATGTGACTCAAATTTGCTTTCTATCTTCTTGTCGATAGTTACACCGGCATTCTCATCAACCTGATCCAAGAGTACACGAACGAAAGCCTGGATCAGAGACTCACCAGGATCCTTCTTGTCATTTGCCTTTTCAAAGATCGACTTGACTTGCTGGGGGTTATCCAGCGCCGAGGCTAGCTTTGCAAGAATTTCACTTTCAAGTGTGGCGGCGTTGTTTTGCCCCCACAGCAGCTTCTTCGTCTCCTTCTTCGGTAACTGCTGTTCCTCTGCCAGCTTTGCAACAGCAGTTTTCTTTGGCGCCATGATAGTAGCTTCCTCTGGTAGCTTTGCGACAGTAGCTTTCTTTGGCTCTATGACAGTAGCTTCCTCTGACTCTGCAACGGAAGCTTCAGGTTGCGGTTCAGTACGATCCCTGGTAGCCTTTTCCCACAAGTGAAGAATGCTGCTAGAGTGTTGTACACTCGGCAGCTCAACTTGCGTCCACAGTTTTTCTCCTGCCTTCTCTTGCGCTATGCACAACGTTGCCTTGTCGATTGTATGCTGCACGCTACCATCAGGCTTCCTCTCTCCTTTGGCAATATTGTACCTCACAGTGGCTCTAATTTCCCCGTAGCTGCCTGCCCGTACTACACCCTCAAGCTTGACGGAATACGCTTCTTTGCCCTCCTGATCTTGTCGCCCAATGTGACTATTGACCTCCCCGCTCGTAGTTACATTGATGTTCTTATCAACCTGACTCAAAAACATTTCGGCAAGTCCCAGAATCACGAATACATGGGGATCCTGTGCGTACTGTGATTCTTCAAAGACAGCTTGCACCTGTTGTTTATTCTCCAGCGCAGCAGCAAGTTTGCTCAAATATTCCTTCTTGAGACACCCATTTTTCTCCCATAGGCCGACAGCCTCCGACTTAGGGGCAGCACTTGTTTTAGTGCAATTCTCACTCGCGTATTTCCACACAGAGCTAAGCTCTGGAGATGTCACTTCCGGAAGGAAGATTTTCGTCCACAGACCTTTCTCTTCATCTCCATTGGTGGGAAAATCCCCATTGGTGAGAAACAACTTTGCGTCTTTGATCGCATATTGATAGCCGCCTTTTTTCGCTTCCCTGGCAACATCGTATGCAACTGAGACTCTGATCTTTCCATAGTGAGCGCTGGTCACTGCGCCACTAAGTGCAACAAAATACAAGTTGGAGTTTTTCGCATCCTGTAGAATCTTACTGCTTAGCTCCCCACTTATAATGTCCGGATTGGCACTCAAGCCGACCTGCGCTAGGAGCACGCGGGAAAATGCCTGTATCAAACTTCCTTTTTTGTTGGCGGCTTGCGCTGTTTTGAAGATAGTCTCAATTGCTTTGGATTTGCTCAACACCTCCTTGAGCCTGAAACAGACTTTTTGCTCAAGAGTACCATCACTGTTCCACAGGACAGGCCGGACACAGCGCTTATCTGCGTGCTCCCATAAGCCACGAATGCTGCTAGATCTCACTTCTGGAAGCTTAACTTCCGATGGCAGATTCCGCTCAAGATCCTCTCGCCCAAGACGCAATACTGCGTCCTTGATTACATATTGTTGCTCGCTACCACCCTGCCCTGCCTCCTTATCGATAATATACGAGATCGAGATTACAATATTCTCATCAGTACTCGTCTTTACCTTGCTAAAAAACTTGACGCTATATGCTTTGTTCTTCGGATTATCTGGGTCCTGCTTTTTGACTACGAATTTGACTCCACTCTCATCTAAGGTTGCACTGGCATTCTTGTCAACCTGACGCAGGAGCACATCGGCAAATTCCTGAAGCAAAACCCTGCCGGGACCACTTGCTGTCGCCTTTGCAAAAATATCCTCGACGGTTTTGGCCTTAGCCAGCTTAGAGGTCAGTTTTTTCAGAACTCCGGATGCTGCGCTCCCATCCTCTTTTAGCAGAAGAGGTTTCTTTCGCCATCTCCATTTCGACTTTGTACTAGTACCAGAATTGGGTGAAGCTGCCGGCGGACATTCCGTTGCGGTTGCGCCTTGCACATCAGCCTCCCTCTCTAACGGATTAAGGCTCGCACGATCGACACCGCTACCCCCAACGATCTGCATAGCATGCTGCTCGCTACCACCAACAGCATATAATGTCAAGTCGACATTTCGGATCGTGGCACCTTGGTTATCCCCCTTAAACTTAACTTCATAGGACAAGTCGGCCCCCAACTCAGGATCTCCTCCCTGTGATTCCTGTGAGTCGGAAATCTTGACAACAAATTTGTGGCTCTCCTTCACAAGGAACGGATCCTTTTTGGGGTCCTTCCAGGATATTGAGATTGTTGGAAGCTTGGTCTTCGAGCTATCTACGACGAGACTGTGTATCGGCTTACCGTCCCTGGTCTGTAC
>JBQEQV010000032.1:0-1001 GCA_052043585.1 Anaplasma sp.
CTAGTGTTCCGTACGATGGTGCATTGGAACACTATGGCAACACCGCAGTGAGCATAATAGATGAGGTAAGGAAAGCGAAAACCCAAGCCCAAGTCTCCGTAAAGTATCCGGTAGACGTTCTGACGATTGAAGGTCTGGCAGCTGATTTTCCTAAGTCCATGATTGAGGATTTAAAACACGTATGCTGCGTAACGCATCTACGACTCGTCGAGTCAACCGGCAAAGACCTCAAAGTCTCTGTCACCTTAGGGGCACCTAACAAGGGCACGGAAGATGCCAAAACGGAGTCCTCCACGTAGCACCACAACCTCTTGCCCTGAGTAGCACTCTTGGTGTGATACTTCAGTTAGCTAGACACAGATTTCTAATACGAGAAAACACTGCTGGTGCTTTAGCTGCGCTGCAATCGGCCTCCACCTCCCTACGGATGCGTGACATATTCTGCAACAGGAAAACCTCCCCTGAAATGTACGTGGCCCAAGCACTCACGCCTGGCTATTCTGCTCTTTTCGCGGTTCCAGTCCCGAGTCTTGATGGCTTCCCTTTTGTCGTACAGCTTCTTGCCCTTTACAACAGCAATTTTAATCTTCGCTAGGCCTTTGTCGTTAAAAAAGATCATCAACGGAACGACCGTTAGACCAGACACCTTGATGCTACCCGCAATCGAATGTATTTCCCGCTTGCGTAACAACAACTTCCTCACCCGTAATGGCGAGTGGTTCTTCCTATCTGACTTACCGTACTCGGATATGTGTAGATTATGTATCCAGAGCTCCATGCCTTTTTCCAAGACATAGGCATCACCCATGCTTACCTTGTGCTGGCGCAGCGACTTTACCTCACTACCCACCAGCACCATCCCAGCGTCGTACTCCTTCAGGATGAAGTAGTCGAACCTGGCTTTACGATTCTCAGCAACTACTTCCATGGCTACGATGCGCCACCTAGGTATTCCTGAAGTCTCTTTATAGTAGTCACACTTATACCGTGTTCCTGTGCAA
>JBQEQV010000033.1:0-11438 GCA_052043585.1 Anaplasma sp.
ATTGTAGGAGCAGCGCACACCTCCCGCTTCACCCGATTTGGAGCTCTCTTGTAATACAACATAAAATGTCACGTAAATTGACCTCTTGGCCACAAAAAACAGATTATTAACGCCATTAATATATATTAATAATTTAACTATATGTCACTTTTACACGTAGTACAAGAAATATCTTCTCTTGTCTTGTGCCGGCACATTAAAAAGGTTCATGTGCCTCTCCAACGTCTCTAATCCATACTCCAATGTGCGTTGACCGGGTCGTTAGTAGAGCGAACCAGCAGCTCAAGCGATTCTCATCACTTACCAGCCTCAAGGCGGTCAGCGCGCAAGAAGCTCTCGGTGCTTATCTGCTGTATACTGTCTGGCTGCAAAAAATACGGCTGGGTACCGTCCACGGCCAGGGCAGGTGATTTCTTTCCCTTTTTAACGCGCGGGATCGCAGGCGTTGCAGCATTTTCCTGAGCTTGAGTGCCCTCCCCATGAGCTTCAGGCGGCTGCCGGCTATGCCTATGCATGTTCACCATGCTAAACAGGTCCAATGCCCCCCTCTCCTCTTCTTCTCTGATAAAATCACCTCTCCCCCTATAAGGGGGTACTACAGATCTATTAGACTCGGCAGCATCTTCCAGATCGAGCATATATAACAGTTCGTCCCAGTCTTCATCCTGGACTGGGGCCTGGATTGGGGTTCTTGGCTCAACCCTAGCGGACTGGATTGCACCGCCCGTGCCCTGGGTGCTTGCCACAGTACCACCAGGAAGCCATTCTCCCCCATATGCTATTGCACACATCGACATTATGTCTCGCATAATGTCTCTAGCGGCATCCCTCAGAAAATTGACACGGTACAACAACTCTCCACCTCCTACTGTAAATACTTCCACAGAACACGGCAACGCCCCGGTAAAAATCTGGTCGTAGCCCCTCCAACCGAGACTTTAGAAGGCTTCGCAAACCGGCAGGATTTCCTACGCAGTGAGGCCCCCAAATATCTAAAAAGTTCCCTACGAATCCCAAAAACCTGTGCAGGTAGCTACTCCTCTGAGATAACATATGAAACGGTGTATCACCCATCGGTACCGCACATTTGTTCACTACATTGTCCCGTACCTCGCGGCGTACACGCAAATTGTTGCATGGAATGTTATGGGCGTTAGTCCACCTAAACCCCTTGGCCTGAGCTGCCTCTGCGCAGAACATCAACCCCCTTGTGTTAACAATGTTCTTCACTTCTATGTCTGTAACAAACGGATTGCACAAACGCGCAAAATCCTGCACTTCAGCGCACAGCTGCACAAACTCCGGCACTGTAAAATGTAGGATCCGTGACACGTAAAGCCTGCGCAACCCGTCATACAACGCCGATAGGATGACTATGCTCAACCCCAAGCGCGCATACGTCTCCTTGTAGAGCTCATGCATCACCCATTTTATGAGTTGTCCCTCGTCAAATCCGCCTCCTACGCGGGAAGCTACATCTATGATGGCGGGCTGCTCCGGACGCAATGTTGGTAGACCCACATCATGCGGATAGTAGCGCGCTCTACCATCATTCAACACCTTCTCCAAAACAGCCTTATATCCCAATAAATCAGGGTGTGACTCGCATGCATCCAGCGACCTGATAAGATAATACCGGTTGGTACAGATGTCTGAGGCAAGCCTGGCACACCTCGAAGACACGAAGAAATTTTCCACAAACGGGGCTTCTCCGCTCTCTTCCACTCGCACTGCCCTTAGAATGTCCTCACTAATGTCGCGAAGCTGACGTTCAAAATATCCACTGAAAAATCTGCCCAAATCTTCATTTTCTAAAGACGCTCTGGAGTGTATAGCTTCCAAAAGGAAATCCACGGCACTTGGTGGCACCCTAAGACGAAGTTGAACCAACCTCTCATACTTATTATCATGTAGGCGTAGGCCCAGACAACCCACCACCGCCAAAGGAGGAAATAACCTAAGGGCCTCAGCATCAGTCTTCGACATCCCACATGCTTCCAAAATTATGTGGGGAATAACGCCACTATAGACGGCCTCCTTTCTGTCGTTGTAGACCCCACTTCTGCACGAAAGCAAGCTTCTGCCTACAATCAATGACAATTTATGACCCGCCCCCCTGGCAACCAATCTGTCCTTAATTCGCAGCGCACCATCAATTTCGCAAAAGCGTATGTGCTCAGGGACTAACAGCTCCTGAGGTATGGAGTAGGCGGGAGCAAACTCTATAAGCAGGTGCAGGTAGTCAAACTCCACCTCTACTTCTTGCGTGTACCCTATGCAACCTAAAAAATCCGGCCGACTCGTCGCAGTTTCGCAACTTAACCTCAGTAGGTCTTTGCACATGGTCCCAATCAATCGACTCTCCAAATCACGCAACCGAAACTAGACAGCGTACCCTACACCAAAGTGCAACTAACCCATACAATCCACACGTTAGTTAAATTTTTAACGAATGTCAACACATAGAAATCGAAAAAGTTAATATGCCCCAGCTAACGCAACCATCAATCACCCATGGATGGACGCGAAGTTTCTTACAGCAATAGAATAAATTATGGTAACCTACCCATTACAAAACACGAAGGAATCGCGCCACAGTGCTCAAATCCTCTCGGCTTAGGGCGTCGTGCTTTGCCGGGCCGTGGCCGCCCTGGGCCCCTCGTTTGTATCTGTCTGCATCTGGGAGGATGGAACTTGACCTAATGGCTCACCCTCGGGTTGTTGAGTCAATTCTCTGACGCCGTCTCCAGCAGCAGTATTTGCCTCGCCCTCAATACCGTCATTCTCCGTAATGCTTACTTCACCCACATCACCCAATGGTCTTGCTTCGTCATTATTTTGCACAGATTCTTCGTAATTTGGCAGCCGCTCGCCACCACCGTTCGCTTGCAGCTCCTCTTGCATTCTGAACGCACGTGCACATTCTTCTGATTCCTCGTACCTAGGAGGAGAACCAAAAACGCGGCTACCCCTATCTGAATCAAGTTCATCAGGTGCATCAGATGCACCAAGTATATCAAGTACACCAACTACATAAAGTGCATCAGGTGTACCACGTGGTACACCTCGTGCACCTCCCCATAAAAGCTCACAGCTCAAATAAAACAGCCAGAAAAAAAACACCAGAGTCAAAATACCAAGCATCAGGATTAAAATCGGCGAGAGTACCACTAAAGCAAGTGCAACAACACAACATATCAACATTCCCTTTGGCGAAAGGTCAGCGGCATTCTCCAAAAGCGTGCGCCGAGTCATAGGATTAAAATCATAATTCATGACAAAAAACTCCCCTCCACTTAATCCAGGAAATTCTACTATCTACAAAGCCAGCGGAGCTTCGCTCTTAACCAAAAAATGCAAAGTCTGAGAGCACAGCAAGGAAAACATATTGAATTTTAGACAAAGGCGTCAAAGATACTCTCGCGCTAACATGTGTGATAATATTAAGAAAAATCGGTTTAATCAAGTATTTTTCATATTAGAAATTGTGCTTTATCCTTCAATAGGTGCATAAATTCATGTTATAAAAATCGTTATATGGATAAATCTGAAACTACCTTAAGATTGTCCTTCAAGCGAGCGATCTTCTCCACAAGGCAAGCGCCATACCACATATACGTTTAATTTCGCGCGCTAGTCTTGTATTTTCAGCGCCTGAATAAACGCACTTTGAGGCACGTTAACATTGCCTATAGACCGCAACCTCTTCTTCCCCTTCTTTTGCTTCTCCAAAAGTTTCATCTTCCTAGTCACGTCACGTCCGTACACCTTAGCAGTGACGTCCTTTCTATATGGGGAAATGGTCTCCCGCGCAATAATCTTCGCGCCCACGGCCGCCTGTATTGCAATTTTATACTGCTGTCTAGGTATCAGGTCCTTGAGTCGCTCACAGATTTCCCTACCCCTCGACTCCGCCTTAGACTTATTCACTATACACGAAAGGGCGTCAACGGGCTCAGAATTGATCAAAATGGTGAGCCTGGCTATCTCCGCAGGCATGTAGCCATCCATCTGCCAATCCAAACTTGCGTACCCTTTTGAAACCGACTTCAAAGCATCATAAAAATCAAACACTATCTCTGCTAAAGGAAGCCTATACTTCAATAGCGCCATACTCCCTGTATAGGCGAGATCCACCCTCTCGCCGCGTCTACTGTTGCACAGTGCAAGTATAGATCCGAGATACTGATCGGGGACCATGATGGTCGCAAGAATCCATGGCTCTTCCACTCCGGAAATCTCATGGGGCTCGGGCAAATCATTTGGATTATGCACATCTCTGGTAACACGGTGCTTGTCAGTAACCCTATACACCACACTGGGCGCGGTCGCCGTTAGATCAAGGTCAAACTCCCGCTCCAACCTTTCTTGCACGACCTCCAAGTGCAACATACCCAAGAAGCCACAGCGAAAACCGTATCCGAGCGCAGTAGAACTTTCCATATCAAATGTGAAGCTCGAATCATTCAATTGCAGCTTTCCTAGCGCCTCACGCAAATTCTCAAAGCTGCCCGCATCAACGGGGAACAAGCTACAGAACACTACTGGACATGTCGCCCTAAACCCTGGAAAAGCATCTACGCACCGCCTGGAATCCTCGGTCAGCGTGTCCCCAACCTTACAGTCTGCAATTTCCTTGATACCCGCAGTAATAAACCCTATTTCCCCCACTGAGAGAGAATCTACCATCTGCTTATGCGGAGTAAACACCCCAACGTTGTCCACCTGATACACCGCCCCAGTAGATAGCATAGCCACCTTCATGCCCTTCTTCAGCCGCCCATCCTTCACACGCACAAGTATGACAATACCAAGATACGGGTCGTACCAACTATCAACCAAAATCGCCTTCAGCGGCGCATTAGCATCACCGACAGGGGCCGGCAATCTCTTAACTATGGCCTCCAAAACATCCGTAATCCCCATACCAGTCTTCGCAGAGATCAAAAGTGCGTTCCCCGCGTCTAAACCTATTATCTCCTCCACCTGCGTCTTCACTCTCTCTGGGTCAGAAGATGAAAGGTCGGCTTTGTTGAGTACAGTAATAATTTCGTGGTCGTTCTCTATCGCTTTATAAACATTCGCCAACGTTTGAGCCTCCACACCCTGGCTGCTATCTATAACCAATAGGGAGCCCTCGCACGCGGCCAGACTTCTACTGACCTCATATGAAAAGTCAACATGCCCTGGAGTGTCAACCAAATTCAAGTGATAAGAAATCCCATCCTGAGCCACGTACGTCAGCCTTACCGTTTGAGCTTTTATCGTGATGCCCCGCTCTCGCTCTATATCCATGGAATCGAGCACCTGATCCTTCATATCCCTCTGCGACAGGGCATTACACGCCTCTATCAGCCTGTCCGCCAGGGTCGACTTTCCGTGATCTATATGAGCTATAATAGCAAAATTTCTTATGGTGTTCTCATCCACCTTGAAACCACAAACAACGCGCTTCCGTAGAGTGTAAGTCACTATCCCGTGCCTCGCAATGCAATAATCCAGCCACAGACCCTAGTAGCTACACACAAGCCACCATGCAGCAGAACTCCTGAGGATATTCTCATGTACCCTAAACCATGGACTATAGACCATGTCCTGCACCACATACACGCAGAATTTCCTCTGAATGCATTTCTAATTTTGTCAGCTATTTTCCACCCTTTAGCATAACGACCTCGAACTTCACTGAGGCCTCAGCCGCATGTTCCCGCGCGGTGGGCTGCCTGTACAGATACCACGCTTCCTCAGCAACTTTTCCACTCAATGGTTCTAAGTTGCGATAAAATGCGTAGTCCCCTCCCATGCGCTTAAGCCCATGAAGTAGCTCATGCAGGCCACTACAAGCAACTTCAATAGGTAAAACATCCGCAACTGGATCACGAAAGCCACAATGCTGTAAATCATGCAACAGATCATGCGGCATACTGAAGGGCTGGATCCTGGGAGATACGCAAGTACCTTCCGCCCGCACCATGGCCTTCTTCACCTCGTAAAGCGTACCGCTACCGAAAGTCGCAGCGATCATAATCCCATCCTTTTTCAGCAAGGAACGAATCCGAGCGAGCACCGCCTTCAGATCCCCCACACGATGTAGAACGAGATTGCAGACAACGAAATCAAAGCTATCTTCCCTGAAGGGCAGCTTACCCTCGTCAGCAACCACCAGACACCCGCCTTCCACACAAGCAAGCGCATCATACGAGGAATCACACTGGATCACGCAGCACCTGTCCGGCAAGATCTCAGAAAGCTTTCGCGCAACCAAACCACCCCTGCATCCCAGGAGCAGCAGCGACTTGGGACGTTCAGCATCCACGAAGAGAGCCACCCTGAACTGAATCAAGGTGGCAACCTCCGAGAAAAGCGAGAGGAAAGTGCTACTAACACCCTCCTCCTGACAAGACGACCCTACAGCCTCACCTACTACAGGCACTTACAACTAAAAGAACCGCGGCTTTTTGTTTCCGTTCGGGGTATGCTGCGCCGCACCAGCGCCCTTATGCCTGCCACCCCCGTTAGAAAAATCTGCACCACCACCAACAGGAGCACCATCGCCATAGTATCTACCACCGCCAGGACCTCCGCCGCCGCTGCTACGCCGACGCGCAGGTGGTCTCCCATTGTTTCCGCCAGCACTAGAGCGCCTTCTCTCCCCCCTAGGAGGAGCACCACCACCTGCATACTCACGGAATCCAGCAGAGGGACCAGAACCATTGCCGCTATCACCCGAATCACTACCGGAGGACCCTCCGTTACTTCTTCTAGGAGCATATAGCTCACAATCCAACAGATCGCCACTTTCCTGATCAACCCTACGCATAGAAAGCTGCACGTTATCCTTATCCATGCCAATGACCAGAACTTTCACCTTGTCATCAACGGCAAGCACATCGGAAACAGCTCCTATATGCTCATTTCGGATTTCACTGATATGCACAAGCCCTCTTCTGCCACCTAGAAAGTTGACAAAAGCGCCGTATTTGGCGATTTCAGTGACGACACCATTGCACACTTTGCCGATCTCGGGCTCAGAGACTATGCATGTTATCATGTTCTTCGCCTCTTCGACCGCCTCTTTGCTGACGGCATATATCATGACCGTGCCATCCTGAGATATCTCGATCTTAACACCTGTCTTCTCGCAGATTTCTCTGACATTTTTCCCGCCGGTACCTATGACATTCTTGATCTTATTCTTATCAATGATCATAGATTCCATCCTGGGCACATGGTCCCGAACTTTCTCTCTCGATCTCTCGATAACTCGATCCATCTTGCCTATTATAAACAGCCTACCCTCTCGAGCTTGCTGTAGCGATTCCTGAATTATGTCAAAACCTATGCCTTTGACCTTCATGTCCATCTGCAGCGCGGTAATCCCTTCTTTGGTCCCCGCAACCTTAAAATCCATGTCTCCGAGATAGTCCTCATCCCCGATGATGTCAGATAGTATCGCATACCTTTCGCCATCCTTGATAAGGCCCATAGCTATCCCAGCTACCGAAGACTTGAGCGGCACACCGGTGTCCATCAATGCAAGAGATGCCCCACATACTGTCGCCATGGAAGAAGATCCATCGGACTCAGTAATTTCAGACACAACCCTGATCGTGTAGGGGAAATCCGCCTTAGTAGGCAATACTGGATGGATCGCTCTCCACGCAAGCTTACCGTGTCCTATCTCCCTTCTACCGGGTGGGCGCAGAGCCGCAGCCTCCCCGACCGCATAAGGAGGGAAATTATAGTGCAACAAAAATCTCTCCCTTCTGTCCCCCTCAAAACCATCGACCACCTGCTCATCCTGGGGCGTACCCAGCGCAGTTATCACCAACGCCTGAGTGTCTCCTCTGGTGAACAAAGCAGAACCATGAGATCTAGGAATCAAATCAACTTCTATTTCGATATCACGTATCTGATCCAGGCCTCTACCGTCAACACGCTGCGAAGTATCCAGAACTCTTGAGCGAACCAACGAACGTTCAAACGCCTTGATCGCCCAAAGTATTTCCTGCTCCGTACAGCCACTATCCTCGTCCAAATACTGCGCGCACAAAGCACTAAACAAGCTTTCCCTGGCAGCATCAAGCTGAACTACCCGGGTCTTCTTATTATTGTCACTGTACGCAACCGAGAACTGCTCTACATAATCCTCCCCGATGCTGGAGACCATCTCCCCCAAATCGTGTGGCACAAACTCAACGGCATTCTTCACACCCGCATCAGCAGCGAATTCTTCCACCAAATCTATGACCGGCTGACAACTTTCATGACAGAAAGTCAGAGCTCCAAGCATTTCCTCTTCTGAAAGCTCAGATGCCTCAGACTCGACCATGGTAGTGGAAGTCCTAGTGCCAGAATAAAACATATCCAATGCACTTCCCGACAATTCCTCAGCAGATGGATTCAACAGATAGCGCCCTTCTTCCCTGATGTATCCAACCTTTGCACCCGCAATCAGAGAACAAAATGGAATACCAGAAATAGCTATGGCAGCCGCAGCCCCCACAAGAGCTACAGCTTCGGGCGGACTTGCTTGATCGTACGACAGCAAATTACAGACTATAGCGATCTCGTCACAAAACCCGGACGGGAACAACGGTCTTATACTTCTATCTACCAATCTGGAAATCAATGTCTCCCTATCAGAGGGCTTACCCTCTCTTTTAAAAAAACCTCCAGGGATTCTACCTATAGCGTAACTTTTCGCAAGAAACTGAACTGTCAACGGCAAAAAATCAACCGGCTCTTTGGACTTTTGTGAAACAACAGTAGACAACACAGAGGTGCCCCCGTAATCCACAACGACCGCACCATCCGCCTGACGGGCTATTTTACCACTTTCGATGACTAAAGGCCTATTCCCCCACTCTATACACTTCCTCGTTATATTAAACATACTAACCAATTCCTATTTTAAAAAACGCGCGGGCGCGCAAATCAATTGAACACGTCTCTTATACCCAGCCTTTTCACTAGGTCTAGATATGCATCGTTCCCGTACCTACCTCTGATGTACTGGAGCCCTTTCCTCCTTCTACAAACAAGCACCATTAGGCCCCTTCTGCAATGAAAGTCCTTCTTATGGACCTTAAGATGTTCGGTGAGGTTTCGTATCCTTTCTGACAGAATGGCGCACTGCACATAAGCAGAACCCGTATCATCTTCTTTGATTCGATACTCAGCGACTAATTCAGACTTCTTACTAGGTGTAATAGACATAAAGACGCAAGGATCCCCCAACTATATTCAAGAACTCAGATATCAAAAACACGCATAGGCCTCACGGCACCATCCGTAACTCTACAGACAGCAACAGGAATCCCACCTGCCCGGCTCACGTAACACATATCACAATTCTCCACGGCATACAAGGCATTTAAGCTCACGTGCTGCATACTTACGCTCTGTCCATTTTTGATGGCCCTAGCCACACTTTCGTCCACCTCCAATTTCGGCATATTAATAATGACATGACACAAAGGCAGCATCACCTCATCTAATCTATTTGAGTCTACTAGGGCTTCTAGCCGATCCAAAGTTACGGCATTCTCCTCGGAAAATGGCCCTACTTCTTTCCTGCGCAAGGCCGAGACATATCCCAAACACCCTAGCGTAATGCCGAGATCACGAATCAGCGCACGAACATAAAAGCCTTTCTTGCATATTATCAAGAAATCTGCGGAGTTCCTCTCTTCATCGGCCGCCACAAGCTTTATATCGATAACGCAAACCTCCCTGGAGGGCAGAGGAACATTCCTGCCTTCCCTGGCAAGATCATAGGCTCTTGCCCCAGCAATTTTTATTGCAGCAAACGCTGGCGGCGTCTGTTGTATATTTCCGATAAATTGACCCAACACCTTCTCTATGTCATGCGCACTTGGTTTGAGATCGCTGGTTCCGATTACTTCTCCCTCGGCATCATCGGTAGAGCGTTGAACCCCCCACTGTGCAGTAACTCTGTAGGTTTTTAGTGTATCCATTGCATAGTGAATAACTTTCGTCGCTTTGCCGACGGCGATAGGCAATACCCCGGTTGCCAACGGATCTAAGGTCCCCGCGTGACCTACCTTGCAGTTGAGCATTTTTTTGATCTTACCCACAACTCCGCCAGAGCTCATTCCATAGGGCTTATCGATATTCAACCACCCGTACCTTTCTCTCATATTTCGCTTTATTTCACTGTCACACCATTCAAGATCCTACATCGTTCCTGAGTTAATGGCTCGATATTATTGAGGGTATTAAAACACAAATAGCCTCTTGCATACTGCTTGTGTTCAACATAGAATCCAGGCCTGAAGGTGTGTTTCGGTGCCGTATAGCAGGTGTGAGGGCATGCGGGTTACTCGGCCGGTGGGGTTGATAGTAGCTGCAGTGTTGGGTTTCAGCTGCGGTGCATCGTTGTGGTAGATCTGGGTCTGTTGCCTAGCATTTCGAGCGTGAGGGCAATGAGTTTGTTAGAGAAATGCATGGACGTCCTCTCCTGCTGGGGTCTTTTTGCGAGCGATATGGCGATTGATCTGGGTACAGCGAATACTCTAGTGTATGTGAAGGGCAAGGGAATCGTGCTAAATGAGCCATCGGTGGTGGCTTTACTAAAGGAGGAGGATAGCTACGTACCTTATGCTTTTGGCTCCAAAGCGAAGATGATGCTAGGAAAAACGCAAGGGAGTGTAGACGCGATACGGCCGCTTAAGGACGGGGTCATCGCTGATTTCAAGGGCGCCGAAGAGATGATCAAGTTCTTCATTAGGAACGCGAACAGGCGCAAAACTATAAATAATCCTACTGTCGTGGTGTGCGTATCGTCGGGTTCAACGCCCGTTGAGAGGCGTGCGATACAAGATGCTGCCAAGAAGGCGGGAGCGGGCGAGGTGTTCTTAATTGAAGAACCCATGGCGGCGGCTATTGGTGCCGATATGCCAGTGACTCAGCCGGAGGCGTCTACGATAGTCAATATAGGGGGAGGCACAACCGAGGTAGCGGTTATATTTCTAGGTAGCATAGTGTATTCCCGTTCGATCCGAAGCGGCGGAGATCTCATGGATGAGGCGATAGCCTCTTACGTACGAAAGAATTTCAATCTCCTGATAGGTGAAGCAACTGCAGAAAGAATAAAGAAGGGCATAGGCTCTGCCTGTCCACCATCATCAGGCGATGGAGACACCGTAATAATCAGGGGAAGGGATCTCACAGACGGCATGCTTCGAGAGATGATTTTGTCTGAACGTCAAGTGGCTGAGAGTTTACTAGAACCCGTAGGACAGATAATATCAGCGATCAAGGAGGCTTTAGAGTGCGCGCCGCCTGAGCTATCGTCTGATATCGCGAGCAAGGGAATCACTGTTTCCGGTGGGGGGAGCATGTTGAGAAATTTGGATCGCATGCTAGCTGAGGCCACTGGTTTTCCCGTGGTTATTGCGCCAAATCCTCTGTGT
>JBQEQV010000034.1:0-3785 GCA_052043585.1 Anaplasma sp.
TCTGGCGTAACGGAGAAGGGACAAAGTCCGTCTACTCTTCTGGCAGCGGCACAACACAAATCCACAGATAAAACCCACAACGCCAACACGCGGCTGTGTAAAGATCACTGCCATGAGCAGTTGCAGGCAAAGGTGCGCAAGCGCGTAGGCTGGCACAGGTAGGTTTTGTCATGAGAATATCTGGACCGAGTCAACATCAAAGCGACTTTCGCAAATTTGAAGGCCGCAAGTTCCAATCTCGAGCCATGTAGTCGCACCCACAATCCGGCACCATATGCTATGGACCAGCAACAGAAAGCAGAACGTGCAGGCACACGCCACATAGAAATACCACAAACGATCTTGCTCCGGTCAATGGCATCAAAACGAAAGTGGCAGGTAAATTGCACATACGTACAGCCGACGCGGAGGAAGATCAACTCTTCAACAAAGGGTGCTGGATACCGGACCACATTAACAGCAGGATTGCTGCTGCTACATTTGACAGCAGCATCAAAGATGTACTGACTCGCACACGCCCTAGTTGCAGCGGTACCAGGGCTGTAACCAGCCACACTGCAATCCCGGCGCCATAATACCGCACACCACTGATCGCGTATATAGCCAAAAACTGCCATTGATTATTCCTCAACCAAAAACTAGTCTGTTGCTGCATAAGGGCACAATCCGATAAAAACCTTGAGAGTTACTGCCAGCGGGTTCATAATTGCCAGCGGTGGGGTCTGTTGTTTAGGGTTCTCGTATGATTCCCAAGATACTATACAACAAGTGTTTCATAGCCGTTTTTTGTGTGTTGTCGATCGCGTCATTCATACTGATAGGCAGCGTGCACAACTACGAACTTGAGCTTGAAAAATCGTCGATCAGAATCCAGGAGATAAGCTCGGACGAGTCTTTGTATAATCTAGTGTCCAAGATAGGCGTTGGTCCAACTCTGCTCGTGCTGTACACTTCTTGGTGCAGCAACTGCGTGGAGAAAATGCCTGAGGTCATACAGGTGATAGACACGTATAAGGGCGTGGAGCCCGTGATAATCTCGCTCGACACCAACCGAGAAAAACTTGCGGCCTTTTTGTTGGAGCAGAAGCTGGTCAATTTTGTCCCATACAATGTACCTTCCGATTATCATGGCAAGTTGGCTTACGCTCTAGCAGGAAAAGGAGTGCACTTCAACGGGCGGATACCCTACATCGCAGTTCTCAGCGGGAGCGATGTTCCTGTAACAAACATTACGAGTTCCAGAGCTTTGCATTCTGCCTTGGAGTCTGCAGCAGGAAGGAGAGCCGGGTGAGCAACAACGCCGCGCAGCAAGTTGCCGTCATTATGGGTAGCAAGTCTGATTTCCCCACCATGGGTGCAGCTACTGAGGTGCTGGAGAAGCTGAATGTTGGGTTTGAAGTTATGGTCATCTCGGCGCACAGAACACCGGACATGTTGTATAGCTTTGCGAAGTCAGCACACGAGAGTGGTTTCAAAGTTATAATAGCTGGTGCCGGAGGCGCGGCGCATTTGCCCGGCATGGTGGCTTCACTCACCTGCCTACCTGTGGTGGGCGTTCCTATTAAAAGTGAGTGCTTAAATGGTGTAGACAGTCTCTTGTCTATAGTGCAGATGCCAAAAGGTACTCCTGTTGCGACGATGTCCATAGGATCTGCTGGCGCCGTGAATGCAGCTATATTTGCTGCATCGATACTCGGGTTATATGACACCCAAATCGAGCTGAGGTTGAAAGAGTGGAAAAGCCAGTTGTCCAGCTCGGTGAAGATCTCACCTTTTGACTGAGATACCTCAGCCTTTTGCATAGGTGCAGCGGCACAAAGCTTCACCCACTGGCAGCCGACGCCGTCACAGCAACCTTGCGGGTACTGTGCACTGCACGCTCCGCAACTACGCTTTCCATAGTATGCGCAGGAGGTACCGAAGCTTCTTCCTGCTCCTGCTTTTGGGGCGACTTACTCGTCAAAATCCTCTTACAGGCCTCTATCATACCATCGATGGAAGTGCGAATCTCATCTGTGGCCAAGGCAACAGCTACATAGCACGGCAGCTCGAGCAGCAAACCTTCGGCCGCCTGAACAAAACCCTGCAGTGCGGGACGTATTTCCTCGGGCACGGTATCATCCGCTGCAGCCGCCCCCACTTTCTGGGCAAAAGTTCTGTATTCTTCGGCATTCTGGAAGACTGTACCTCCATAGAATAGAACATGATCCAGCTGGCGCAAAACGTTCCTACAGTGCTCCCGACGGGCCTCTGGCGATTTATTATAATTCCCGCGTGCTTTGTCGTACGCGTGTAGATTGGCTATCGCTTGCAACAAGTGCGCTGCCACATCATGTATCTTCTTACGCACCGATACTGTGCTGGTCTTGTCTCCTGATGTCGATGTATACTCCAATGCCGAATGCTGGTGTGTATTACCAATTTTCCACCGGTTTGGTTGTTTTATTGTGGTACATGAGTTCAGCGCTGCTTCCGCCTTATATAGCATGTCGCAGACAGTCACCACTGAGTTCTGGCCCTGAGTGAGGAGATCAGATACAACCTTCAGCCCGGACATGCGCTCGTCCAACGCATCGGATATTGCCTGACGCGTGGTATCCACACCCGTTTGAAGAGTCTCGGACATACTCTCCTGCAGGGATCCAAAACTTGTCTTGATTTGCCCAATCTGTTCAAGAACACCCGACAGCTGTTTTCGCACTGAGTCGTCTACACGCACAGCGCTAGTATCCGCAAGTTTACGGGTTTCGTCCAGCGTCGATATGGTGTCGTCCAGGTAGCCCGCTACTTGATTGCTCAGAACCTGCAGTCGCTTTTCCGTATCATCCAAAGCGCGGGTGGTTCTTTGAAAATTCCACTCGAGGGCATCGCGTACTTGAAGCTGCATCTTCCCATCGATATGGGAAATGCTGTCGCGGATTTTCGCAACCTCAACGTCCAGACGCTCCTTAAATTTGCAAAGCGCATCGAGATCACCCATGCACAGCAGAATACCCTGCTTCAGCCATTGCAGCTCTCCTGTGCTAGAGTTGACAGCATGCACGACGGCAGACTGCAGGGCAGCTCTGGTTTCAGAGACACTGCGCTCAGCTTCCTGATAGGCCTCATACTTTTCCACCAAATCGTTTAGGAGCACAGCGCGGATCTTATTTTTTCTCAGGTTCCGGAATAGTACATAGAATCCCAGAACTATCGTGCAAAGTAGCAGCGGCATAGCCAGGGTTGCCGCTACTTTGAGCTCCATGGGGTACGGCTTTGAATAGAGGGCAACTATCCCGGACATAAAATCTGTGAAAATGGTCCGGGAGAGTATCTTGATATGTTTTGTGAGTATTAGGAGCGACATCAGGAATAGCGCTGCGGACAGCACCAGGAAGATGCCGCAGACCACGCCGGAGCGCGCACGAAGATGCCTCACGTAATTGCGCAGAGCTCCATGTTGCTCGGCTCTGCGCTCCACCAGCACCACCTGCTCTAGATGGACCAATTGCTTGTGGAGAGAGTCAATCCGGTGCCTTAGCTCCGCAAGATGGTCTTGGTGCTGCTCTTCGTCAGTGTGTAGGTGTGCTGCAAACGCCACTCCGGAGGTAAGTGGCTGGTCCGGGGACACACTGCAATCCCCCTTGTCCTCGTCTAACATATCGTTATGTGTTACACCACATCACAACCTAGTCAGTCATTACATGGCACGTAGCAACCCCCTGTGTAGGGCAAAAAAGGACCTACCCAGTCGTCACACCGGCGCACGACAAATAGCCGCGAGCGAATTCGGGCCCTTGACCAGA
>JBQEQV010000035.1:0-1195 GCA_052043585.1 Anaplasma sp.
GGAGGAAAATGTGCTTCCGTACGACCAGAATCTGCTGCGCAAGGTCGATGAGTTGGAGCTTTCAGTTAGATCTCATAATTGTCTGAAGAATGACAATATAACCTACATAGGTGACTTGGTGCAGAAGACCGAATCCGATATGCTCAGAACTCCTAATTTTGGTAGGAAGTCTCTGAATGAAATAAATGAAGTTCTTGCCAGTATGAACCTGCATCTTGGCATGAAGGTTCCTAATTGGCCGCCCGAGTCCATTGAGAATCTGAGCAAGCAGTTGAGTGAAGATTAATGCTGGCTTTATGTTAGGTACAGGTGGAGGTGCGCTATGAGGCACGGTGTAAGTTGTAGAAAGTTTTCCCGCCCAACGGCGCACAGGCTGTCTATGTTAGTAAATCTGGCTGCGTCCTTGATTCGCCATGAAAGGATTGTGACGACCGTGGCTAAGGCCAAGGATTTGAGGCCATTCGTGGAGCGGTTGGTTACTATTGCCAAAAAGTATGGGGATAGTTCCGTGCATGGGCGTAGGCTACTGCTTGCGCGGATGAGCGAGGATGCGGAGGTAGTAGGCAAGTTGCTGACTGTTCTGGCTAAGCGGTACGAACATCGTCCTGGTGGGTATACGCGCATACTCAAAAATGGGTTTCGTAAGGGTGATTGTGCCCCTGTTGCGATCATGGAGTTTGTCGACAGGGATGGGGAGGTTGTGGCTGCCAAGGGCTAACCGGTGAAGTTTGCTTATACCTGGCTTCTGGACTATCTGGACACGGAGTTGTCGGCTGTTTCCGTTGTGGATGAGCTTTCTCGCTTGGGGATTGAAGCTGGGTTGCTGCCGTGCGGTCCGGAGCCTGGGGCGTTTGTTGTAGTCGGCGTGGATGAGGTTGTGCCACATCCATCAGCGGATAAACTGAAAGTTTGCAAGGTCTCCGACGGCGAAAATTCCTTCCAAATAGTCTGCGGTGCCCATAATGTAAGGGGCGGTATGCTCACGGTTATGGCGCGTATTGGGGCGGTAATCCCAAAAAATGGCGCTGTCATCGCCGAAGTGAATCTCAGAGGCGTGAAGAGTTGCGGCATGTTATGCTCGGCTGACGAGTTGGGCGTTTCTCATGGAGTAGAGAACTCCGGTATAGTGGATCTCCGAAGGGATGACTACAAGGTGGGTGAGGACTTTTTCCTTTCTGGACCGGTGATCGAGGTT
>JBQEQV010000036.1:0-1175 GCA_052043585.1 Anaplasma sp.
ATGCTCGACCCAAGTATCACCCCAGTCATGATAGGCAGGCCCAACTTCTGCACAAATGCCACTACATTACATATAACTTTGGTCGCAGCATCATCGCTCGCAACGCTACCACCACCAGAATTGGCAGCAAACGCCTCTTCCATCGCAAGAGCGTCGCCGTAGTAGACGCTGTCATGCTCTCCGGCCCTCACTATGGAGTCATCCACATCTCCTCGAAACGCTACATCTGCCGCAGACGTGGCCATGGACCCGGCGGCTATAAACAACCACACGAGGCCAGCGACAAACCCTGTAAACACTCGCAATCTAAAACTCGGCATAGCCGCCCTCCTTCTACACATCCATGCTCACGCGGCACCAAGGCGCATAGAGCATCCTAATCCACACAGCAAGGATGGCTCTCCTGACAACATCCTTGAAATTAATCTAATCCAGGGAGAATTCCCCCCCCCCTCAAACTCTGTAGCGACAGCTTGGGCTTTTGCGGCAGCTTTCGTCCTACCTTCTCCTAAGCACTCAAAGTCCTTGGCGCTGTCACCGCCAACACCGGCTGCAAACTTGCCTATCAATTTACCTGCACCGAAGAATATCGCGGTGAACACAACCAACATCGCAATCGCGGGCCACGCCAATCTTCCGAAAATGGCCATGATGCTGGATCCGAGTATCACTCCGGTCATGATGGGCAACCCCAACCTTTGCACGAATGCCACCACGTTACATATGACTTTGGTTGCGGCATCATCATCACCGCTGGAGCCACCGCTAGCTTTTGCTTCAGCCACAAACACACCGTAAATGCCAGAATCTTCCGCTACCTCTACAGCAGCACCGGCCACATCACCTGCAACCGCAGAACTTGTAGTTGCGAACAACCACATAAAACTGGCAGCGAGTATCATGAACAGCCGGAATCTCGTATTCGACACAATCCCCCTCCTTTCTACACACCCATGCTCACGCGGCACCGAGGCACTCGGAGCATCTCAATCCACACAGCAAGAACGGCGGCTCCTCCGACCACATCCTTGATTAATCTAATAATCGTGGGAGAATTCCCCCCCCCCCTCCAGTTCTGCAACCTCCCTATGAGCGCTGACGGCCGCTGGGGACGCCACGGCACGAGTCGCGCCACCTTCTTTGGATTCGAAGGCTTTGCCGGTTTCACCTACACC
>JBQEQV010000037.1:0-32513 GCA_052043585.1 Anaplasma sp.
TCCTTCTTACCCATGTCCATCAATCCTATATTACGCTCTACCATCAAGGTGCACAGCTCGCGCACAGATTCATTCCCATCTCTAACACAGGCGATGGCTTTTGCTATGACTATGAAGCCAATATCGGGTGCGTTGTCCATGATCCAGTGCAGCGTATTATCTAGTGGCGGGATTCTGTCATTGCCTTCCAAGGCGACATTCATTACTATGTCCAGAATTTCGCTCATTCCCGGAATGGTATGCATCCACCTGAGGATGCGTCGATCTAAAATTATGTCTGGAGCGGTTCTATCGTAATAAATCCGCGATATTACGCGCGTAATATCAGGCAATCCAGGAGTGTTGGAAGCTATATACGGAAGGTAGGAGTCTAGCACTCCATAATCCATCAACAACCCAGGACTTCGAAATTTTGCAAACCTGGCTGCTTTTAGCGCACCTGCGACGACTGCGGTTCTAAGGTCAGCGCTGTGAAATAATCTAACAACAATTTCTCTGCGCCGAGCCAAATTAGTGAAATCTTGGAAACATTCCAAATCAGAGTGCGAGAGCGCGTACAATGCCGACATGGTATGCAGTGTTGTACCATCCATAGGTAGCGTGCCGTGTGCTATACGGCTCTCAGAAAGCATTGCATTTCGAAAGCGCTCTAGTAACTCCATATAGCCTTCTGAGGCGAGTAACACTGGTGAGCTCATTTTTATGTCATTTGGCCATGATCTCGTTTCGTCTTCGCATATCAGAAAATCGTTCAAAAATCTGTACCCTCCGCCGTTTTTAATATAAGAGGAAATCATGCTATCACGGGCATTTTTGTCCGCTTCTAACATTTCCCCTGTATAGGCATGATGTTTACACCAAGCGTCTGTATAGTCGGCCAGTAGCTTATGTTGCAACTTTAAGTATAGAAAAAAGGGTCCGCGATCGAACGCCTGTGCTCCCGTTGGGAATCTGATCATAAATCTGAACAAGTTTTGGGATGTCACTGCAGCTTCAACTGGATAACGAAAATCTGACGGGTGGACATGTGCGATTTCCCTGAGATCCAAATTATCTGGTGCAACTATTTGCATACTGGGTGGAATATTAGGCTTAAACACAAGCTGCGCATGACCAGGAAGTTCCGGACAGTCTTCCGCACTTTGTCCAGGTGGCGCTAAGTCATATCTAAGAACTTGAAAGAAATTCCCGGATAGGCTGCAAAAAATCAGAGGGCTATTTTCGGAAAAGTAGAACCGCACACCCGTGTTGACGCGTCGTGCGATTGTGCTCAATATCTCTCTGTGAAGCGCGGCGTCATGCCTACCAATGTAGTCAATATCGACGTGTTTTATGGTTATGATCAGACGATCTTGAAATATGTCATCATCCGTAATTTCCTGAATGCCGGATAGTCTACGAAAATCAAAAATTGGAGAAGGATTAGAATCTGACCTTATCCGCCGTGAATTATGCACCATGTGAATTACCTCTTGCTCTATGAGATACAAAAGCGGCACCAGGGGATGTAGTTCTCTTTTGCTCAAGTGAGCATAGTTGGTGCCAAACTCGCTTAAGCAACCAAACTCGAGTAATAGGCCTGCCGGCACGTGGACCATTTGCCCCAATGCTTGGGGCTGCAACCTCGCCTTATTACCTGACTATTTGCCGCTGGTCAGCGACGTCTGAAATGCCAGATGCCTCAACTGTTCGAATATAGCTGCTAGGTGCAGTTTTATTTTTGGATATCTCCTGTACATTCCTTTTTGCAGGAAAACATACGGATACAGGTATGTCATTGTTGTGCGTTAAACTCATGGGAACGCGATCACCTGTAATCGAGGAGAAAAAGCCATTGTCACTAGTCACAATTTCCTTTTGTTCTGCAATTAGCTCTACGATTTTCCTTGCACTACACCTACTGAGACTATTGCTAAATCCGTCAATATCGCACTCTTGCTTGCGAACAAGAGCAGATTCAAAGTGCATGACCACCTCTGCCTCGCCGGCATTTATTTTACCTTTGAGTAGGCCGTTTATGTCGTGGGCTATAGCATTTGCGACAAGTTCTTTGCATTCTGATATATCAAGCTTCTTCAGACAATTCTTCATTTCTTCCAAAAGTTGTGGAAAGCTGAGAGTATCTTTTGTCACACCCTTATATTTTTTCGAGATTTGCTGGTAAAAATCTTCCTTTTTCGTGGTTTGCCCTTGATTCTTTGCAGCTAACTTGGCCTCTGCCACTACATTATTGCGCACTGCAGGCAAGAGTGGCGCGGTATCCAAGGATGCAGATTTTTCGCAGACAGTTAAACCCTCATCAAAGCCTGATTTTTCCTTACCAATAGCGTCTTGAAAACCAGAAATCACACATAGCTGTGTCATCGTATCCGCATCAAGGCCGGTAATTGGTATGCCCAAGGTAGCCTTGAGCACACCGACTACGCTTTCAGCAAGTCCTGGTATTGCTTGATGAATTTGCTGAATAGGACAACGATTGATTATATGCAACATTTCCAGCGGTGTTAGCGGTGCTGCCTCTTCTTCGCCGTCCATAATCTGTAATTGCGCATTCCGAATCGCGGAAACCATGGATTCCATGATAGTAATGGTCAAAAGAAGTCTTAAATCACGATTAATCAAAAATTCTGCGCAAGTATCAACATACTTGTCCATAAAATCGCCTTTTAGCTTATAGTGCGGAGAAGTCAGAGCGTATAGTGCACGTAACATCGCTTCAGAGGTTCCTTGACCCTCAGCTGTTATAACAAACCCATAGGGGGCGTAAACCTCGCGCTCTTCTACACTCATCTCTCCGGGGTTAAAAGGATGATCAATTGCACTAATGGCATTGATTAAAAATTGTTTTCTAGGGTCCCCTGCAGGCATTATTCTGATTATCTGCTCGAATTGCTGTCTGTACCTGTGGACATCCTGTAAAAAATGGATTCCAAGGGGGCTATGGAAGAATATAATCATTTCCCGCGCATCAGATATGGCCCCAAAGTGATAAATATCGTCATAATCTCTGGAAAAATTATTGAGCAATGCTTTTTGGAGATCTAGGTAGAGATTGAAAGCTTTTTCACTACTTGAAGCTCTTTTTTCCCCTACAGAGGACAGTTTGCCGCTAAATAACAGAGATAGTAACATGCGATTATCCATCTGCGACGATGCAAGTAACTGGAGGTCATTAACCCCAAACTCCTCTCCGTAAAACCTTAACTTCTGTTCTTGAACTGTGCTATCCGTTCCGAATTTAGGAATACTCAGAACAATTTTTGTTGCACCTACGGACGGTTGCTCTGAGGCACTGTCACCCTTTTTAGAAGATGGAACTTCTATCCACGGAGAAATTTCGAAGCTCTTTTTGCCTATCCTGCAAAAGGTCTGCGGTTCCGCGTCCTCGGTTTGGCGATGTTGATAAAACGTTATGTCGCTTCGATCAGCCACACCCCCTTCCAGAGTTATGTTCTTTAATGGATGTGTATGGTGCAACTTTTGTATGTCGATCTCGTATGCGCTTAGTACCACATGCATAGTATCTGCACGGGGCGGCTGTAGGTCTTTTTCCATATGCCAAGCAATTTCTGGACCAGTGTAGTCTCTGTTCCGGGTGTGCGTAGTACACTTCATGAGAGGCGGTTGGCTGTCAAGCGCAATGGAGGCCAGAATTTTTCCCCTTCGATGAGAGATGTTAAGTTGGCCAGTATCGGAATCTGCGAGACCTTCCTCACGCGCTGAAGTGCCAGGCAAATCCGGAATCTCACTTGCAGCACCAGCAACTGGCTCCGTGATTGCAAGTGACTCAGCCTCAATTTGCCGTGACGGCTCGTCACCATCCGAATTCGCCCAATATTCAAGACCCGCAGGCTGAGATCCATCGTCTGAAAGATCTGAACTACCGGCACTTGCTAACTCAGACACATCTGCATCATTATCCTCAGTTAATGCTACCTCATCAGATTGCAAAGCACCTTCCGTCAGAGCTGTCTCTGGCATATCCACAAGATCTTCCTCATGTACTGGAATTTCAGGCTGAGCTTCTGATATATCGTCATCTATAGGCTCAAAAGGAGCTGAAGCCCTCCTAAGGGCGGATTCTGCTTCTAACGGAGATGCCGTATGCTGTAATTTGGGTGTTTTTAGCAGCGCAGCCACAACTATTGGCGCATCATCTGATGTAGAGCCGTGATCTGGATCCGCCTCCTCAACAGAGTTCAAACGATCTGCATCGGATGATTGTTGTATTGTAACATCGGAAGTATCAGAATAGCTTTCTTCTTGCTCAGCGGCCATCATAGGCTGCTCTGTCGCGATCGATGTAGATAATTTCGCACCTAAAGCAACTGTCTCTTGCTCTTCAATATCCCTTAAACCTGCAAGATCACGTTGCACATTATGGGTCTGTAACAGATCTCTCAACTGCGGAGATATATACACATCCGTTCTGAGGGCTGGAACCAATTTCACACGATTATTATTCTGATGAACCACATCGCGCAGGGATGGTGCGCCATAGGTAGACTTACGCTGCACAATAAAGTCCCCTGCAATACGATTACTAGACTCAGCGATTTGGTTAAGTATATCAGAGCACTTTACATTGCGAGTCTCAGCTCGCATTGTATTGGCAACCACGTACGCCACCAGCTTTCTAGCGTCGTCCGTCTTCATTCTTGCAAAAAACTCTCTATGACCTCGAAAATACTCAAGTACATTTCCGTAATTTTCCAACAATTTACTGAAATTTACGGAAAGCCCTGACATTTTTTGCGGTAGAAAATCCTCTTTCTGTCTGCCGGTATTCCTAGCCTCAACCAACGCTTCCGCCACCGCAAAATAATGAGCGTATTGGTCAGAATCCTGAGTTTTATTGGCAAGACCACAATCTTGGAAAGAGCGCAATACACGAGCTGTGCCCGTAGTGGTGACGCCAAGCTCTCGGAAATCAGAGATGAGACACATTTGGTCAATATAATAATCATCGAACGTGCTGCGGAGCGCGTCAGGACCTACTTTAAACGCCTGCACCAGACAAAAAATAGATTCCAGTAATCCCGGAATGGCAGTACACACTACCGGAAGTTCTCGGTCACTGGCCCGAATATTTCTCACTCTATCCAATATGTCATTCAATGACCCTACATCGCGCGCATCGATATCGTCCGGAATTACGGAATATATCCATTTCGCGGCCATGGCTATGACCACCTGCCTGAAGTTATGGTCCCACAAGAAATAGCCGAGCAGTGATGCTTTCTTGTCATCGGTCATTTTCGCTTTGAAACCCAAGCTGTAGTCCAAATGCCTCGCATCTGGGGTCATCAGCGCATAAAGCTCAAGTATGCGCGTGTCTCTGGAATTGGTTCTGTTGCTAGCGAAAGCTTCAATGCCATCGCAAACATCGCGCTCCATCCCATTCACTATATTTGCCGATAGCATGAGAAAGCCCTTGCTCTCTGAAGAGAGACTGTCAAAGGCCTCATTCCTGGATTCTAAAATGACATCTTTATGCTGCAAGATATCATTGGCAAACTGCTTGCCCGCTTCTGTCACGTACAAAAACTTCTTAAGCATTTTCATGCCAGCCGCGGCATTTTGTGAATTCCATTTGCCACCACCCATTTTGTCCAATAACCCGCGCTGGAGGGTGATATATGAAGACAATAAATCCCCAGCGAATTTCTTGCTTACCTCATCTTGTGATTCCGCGGGATCAAACATTATCTTCACAACTAATGCTCTATCAAGAGCAATCTCGTCTCTGACAGGGTAAAATAAGCGCTGAAAGAACTTTGTCTCCGCATGACAACTCCCACCATCCGGACACAGGACTATCTTTTCTTCTGGAAGATTCGGATTCTGCAATGCTTCCTCTGAAGATAACAAGCGCATGCCTTCATCGAAGTGAGGTTTTACTGCAAACCACAACTGGCCTGATTCAGCTTGCGAGCCACACTTGGACAGAGTAGATGTCCAACGGAACACCGCTCCATTGCTGACGATAAAACTATCTCCTAGAATGATTGGATGTTTAAGAAAATGCAGGAAGTCTAGATCAGGTGTACGCCCTTCCGCCACATCAAACACCCGTCCATACTCCCGTCTATCAAAAATTGATTCAAACTCCTGCATATCCACAGGAGTGAGCATAAACTCAAGAACGTCCTGGCCACTAACATTGGTACCATCTTGAGGTGTTAGGTCGCTCAAGGAGGGCACTACGTTCACGGAAAAACCCTTGTGCAAAGATGTTTCCGAAGAATCCTGTGATAACTCAGAGCCCGACCATATTGGCAATGCGATGGATTCGTTTGACTCTTCCCAATGGGCAACATCCATCTTTGATCGTGCCGCAGGTACTGCATTTGCCCGTGTAGGTATAGCAGAGGTGGTAGATGATGAGGGAGTTGCAAAATCGGCTTCATTCCGCCTCTCCGCAGTTGGCGCAGCTGCCCCAGATCCCAATCTCAAGCTTGCTTCTGCATGAGACCCTCTCCTGCCTGCGTTGCCACTCCGGCTAAAACCTTGTTCAAAACTAAAAACAGGATTTTCAGGCTGCGACACTGAAGTGCCCGCGCGGGAGGTATGAGAACGCGATTGTGCGGCACCGTGAAAAATTGTTGTTGTAGCTGCGGCGCCCCCCTGCGCCAAAGGAGCAGTGCTCACGCTTGGAGCCGCGTTAACGGCTGAAGGACCCCCAGATGCCCCACGCTCCTCACTTAATGTACCAGAGATAGATCCAGAATTCCCAGGTCTCAGATCACCAGACTGCGTAGGTGCCCCACTCTCACTCATTATACCAGCACCGGAAGATGTTACTACCGCTTCGTGTTGGTCCTGGCTTTCCGCGCTAGAAGCCGCAGGTGCAGCCCCATCTGCCTCAGGAGCGGGCACAGGTGGTGCATTTGTGATATTTTGCTCAACCTCCAGTTCAGAAGAAGTCGAAGCTGCTATGCCCTCCGCTTCCCCTTCGATTCCTGTACGATTCTGACAAGTCCAGGAAAAACCGACGCAAAGTGCGGCAGTGAATGCAACAAAAAATGCAGTTGATAGCACAGCGGCTACAGGCGCCAAAATCATCCCTGCAACACTGAAGTACAGGACCGCACATACGATGCTCGCAACTGCCGCATAAAACAGTAGGCCTAATAGCACGATAATATAAGCACCTCGATTTGTGGCGTAGGAGAGCCGACTTGCACCTTCATCTGCACCTTCATCACCTACATCCCCATCTGCTGGAGTCAGCTGAGTCTCTGACGAAACACTATCCACGCCTACTATGACATTAGATGTACTGGCACTTTCTTCTGGCATAAATTTGAACCGAATATAAAAAATCTGAACACCGGCATCGATCTGTCAAATTTCAGAAGGAGCCTCTGGATTCGCGAAAATGTTGCTAAAAATCAACAATTTTTGTTTAGCACAAAGCATTAAAAAATGCAATGCATATATGCAACTTAAAAGCTCAAATTTGGGCCTGTAGCCTGCAAGCAGGGTTGTATCGGAGGATGATTGCTTAAGATTTTTATTTAATATAGTAGTAATCATCGCTAAATAATGGGCGACTCTCACATCTAATATCTCCCGCATGCATTGCATTTTTAACCTTATCCATAAAATGCAGCTTAGAGACATGATAATGTGTCGCATATCGTACCGAATTCGCGAGAATTTCAAATAGATATTTGGGTATTTTGAAATACAACTTATTTTCTCCTTTGAATTCAATCTCACGTAATTTACTCAATAACAATGCAATGGCATATGCTCAAATATCGTCGGGGGTGCAGCACTCATATCAGTAGCACGTGCCGCAGTCCGACAAAGACGCTTTTAGGAGGGGGTGGAGCACTAAGCCGGCGCTCCATAACCACCATGTTCACCCGCTTCGTTGTTTAGATGCCGGAAAGGTTGGATATCATCTTCAGCAAGTTCGAGGCTGGCGCTGGGATTCTCGTCAACAGACAATGGATTCCATTGCTCCTGTTCTCCGATCCCAAATAGGCTTCTCAATCCATTAGAAGGCAGGATATTTATCACGTTGGTCGTGGCATAGCAATCCACACTCTCAGGTCTTCTTCTCCCCACGTCGCGTGATATCAACGCATACTCCATGTCCACATCTTTCGCGAGCAGCGCTCCTACGCGATTATTCGCCGACGCAGCAATATTCTTGAGCTCATCGACGGAGCATTTTTTGCCCAAAAGAGATGCCCTGATCGTATCAGCAACACCATATGCAATCAATTCCCGCATCACATCCCCATCCCCTACTGCATCTATGATTTGAAATGCGGACCTGACGCGTTCTGAGAACTCTGGATGTTTGTTGTGACGATACTCGTACGACTCAAAGTATGAGTGCAGCCCTTGAGATATGACATCATCGTTTAACTCCCTTGCAAAGCTGAGAGCCAAACCTACAATAAGATAATGTACATGGGGTGCATTGCCGGTTGCATCGCGCAAATTCTGATTCAACTTGACGAATCTTTCCGCATAGCCTGCGTCCTCTACAGGAACCTCACAGTCTTGAAAACCTGGAATTAGGTGCATTGGACGTGTAAAATGGTCACCAAAGGTCCGTGAAAGCGTCGCACCTCCCCCTCCAAACGCCTGCATAACACACAAAACAGACCGCAATAAATCAGGAAGGGCACTACATTCAGTCGGTAGCGCGTGTACCTCATCTGGCTCCGGATTTCTAGCTCTGGACAAAATTGTATTTATGAACTCTTCGTCCCACTCATGCACCCTGGGCATGACAGATAGAACCCAAAGCATGGTTTGACACACAAGTGCCGCTCTAAAATCATCATCAGCGATAAAATGGCGCAACACCTGCTGTTGGGCCAAGAAAAAATCTTCGTGCTCAGGGTTAAGATTATAGTGCACGACTGAATAATACGGAGACGTCATCCCATAAAGCGGGGCCAGTATAAAAGACGGGGTAGCGTCGCACGTTTGGGTTTCTGGAACCTCCCTGAGCCTTTCCTCTACGGCACTGATTGCACGTGCCAGAAATTGCCTATCTTCCTCGGAAGCATAGACAATGGAACTACCGACGGCGATGTTATAAAATTCGCTTCTGTGCTCCAGAAGGTCACCAACAAATCCTCTTCCCTCAATACTGCAAACAAATTTTGCAACCGGATCACTCACCCACATGGGGTCACCTTGAGAATTTTTTACGCACTCCTCCAGCAACCCGCGTTGGTAGGCAATATACGAAGCAAGCATATTACGAGAAAATTCGATAAATCTTCCGTCATCGTGAATGTGCGTTCTAAGGCCAAACATGGCGTTCATAAAAAATGATCGGCCAGGATTAACATAAACAGTCGGATACCGTATACTATCTGGAAATCCATGGGTCCCATCCGGAGAATGCTCTACGCTTGGCAAACACTCGCTATGGAAGACAGGTTTCATACCATCGGGGAATTGAGGCTTCAACGTAATCCAAAGGGATCTATTGTCATTATGCTGTTCTTCCTGGCTTCGAGATACTTCGAATGAAGCGTAGAAAACCATGTTTTTCATTACCAAGCAATAGCCCTGGTGCGGCTCGGCACTTTCATCTGTAAACCGAACCAAATACGGTGCCCTAGGTGCCGTTGGACGCCCCTCTACCAGATCAAACAGGTGTCTGTACGTCTCTCTGTCAAACCTGCCCTCAAGCGATTGCGGATCCGCAGCAACGAGTACAAGTTTGTAGCAGTCCCCAGGAGGCACAAAAGGCGGATAATGATTTTCTATTACTCTGGGTAGCGAATTTTCCTGGCGATCACGAAACCGACTATCAAAGATATATTTTAAAGCGGGCGCTAATAAGACTATTCCAATCACGGCCATAGAAAATGTGGCCACCATTATGGCTATCGATAAAATTTCAGCTCGACTATGGTACTTGACTGCAAGTACTACACTTGCCACAAACAACATAATCGAGGACATTAAGGAAAACGCCATCTGCCAAGCAACTTTAGCTAGGCCTCTACGAATTCTAGCGGCAAATCGCTCACGATCCGAAACTCCAACAGAAGCCCTACTTGGCATAACATACCCCCATTCATCGACTAATAACGCAACACTTAAGCTCTTGTCTTAACGTAAAAACCAGCAATACTTCTGGGGTTTACAATTGCATGTTGTCGGAAAACAACGGCCTTTGATATATCACATAGTATACAAAAATGTAAGCATATATGCAACTTTAAAGCGTCAATCCCCTATGATACGGGCTTATATGAAATCGTATTTATAATCGAAGCAATATCATCATGTATCTTCAGTTGTCTCAACAGCTCTTCTTCTGTGTATAAGTTGCAGAAATACAACTCGGACGTGCCGAAAACGCAAAATGAGCTGCTCATATCAATGTTCTTAGACCTCTTTTACTTTGAGATTCATATCTACCCACAAAAGTGGATTATGCTAGTATGCACGTTTTTTATTCGTCCTGTCCCCCAAAATAGCACCAGAACCGTTGCACGCGCCTTGACGACAGGTGCTACCCAGCCCGTCGGTACAGGCATTTTCAGGCACATTTTTAGATCATCGAAAAACCCGCGATCTTGCTGATATATACAAAATCTTTCGAGCTTTTAAAGCCTTATAATGCAATCACGTAAGCATTGGGGGGGTCAAAATCAGAGCTTGCAAAGATCAACCAAAGTATAAGCCTACACTGAAAGAATTTTGTTACATTTTATCCAAGTAACCATAATTAAAATTCCGAATAATACACGTTCCATCCTGTGTATTTGCGAATACTGACCCAGGTCGCGCGCACTCACGAACTGCTCTCCATGCTCATATAAATGAGATACTTGGCACATATGCGCGCGAACAATTTGATCAAGGTACAACATCGCACCAATCTCATCTTAACGGTAGCCGCCCCACGCTTGTTTATGTAGATACAGCCTTTGCACTACTTATTCATTCGCATTGCAGCCCATTTCGGCCGCTGCCCAGGTAATTGAGGCTGCAAAATATTCAGGTGCCCACACCACAATAGCCCTTCACGTTCCGTAAAAATGGCAGAATGCACTGCAGCTGTATCCCGATCGCCATGGCCAGGTGCGATCAATTTGGTTAGGGATTTTCTTCATTTAATAAATACCAGCATCAAACATCATGTCTCTGGTGTGGCATGGCCTGTCTTCCGAGTAACATCACTTATACAAATTCGGAACAGCTGAAGACAACCACTTAGTTAAAAAGTGGCAGATTACCCTGTACTTTGGCACCGAAGATAAATTGCAACTTGAGACTTATAAAGCCAATATTCATCTCAGTGGGGTGAGGAAGCCCCGGGTGTCGGTTGCGCAAAATAGCCTTCAAAATCCCGCATCGCGCTCGTTCGCCTCTTTAAAAACAGTGTCCCAATATTATGCTCTAGGAGTGCTACAGCAAGACTGTCAAATTCAATGGCAGAGCATGCCGTTGTTCTTAATAAAAGTGAGGTAGTTTCCGTGACATAAATGTCATTATTTCCCGAATCTTCGATTATTCAGAGTGTGGAAGCAGGCCAAGCTTATCATGTATAACTTCCAGCCCCTCTAAGGCATTGAGTTTACTGCCAATTGGTTTTATATATCCAACACATTCTACTAAAAATTCCCCTACACCAGTTCATTTGCCTGTAAGAGAAAAGGTGGCATCGTCCTTGAGCAAGGCCAGTAAGGGGTGTAAATAAGGCACCAAATCTGTTGCCTCACACGATACTTTATATCGATCCCAAGATTTTATTTCTCCCCCGTATTTTTGGATATAACGGGGCAAATGGGGGTTTTTTCGTTTAAAAAGGGCTTCAAGGCACTGTTTCGTTTAGATGCTCTGCTGCCTATTAGCCTGATCTTGAAGACTCGACCCAAGCACGCCACTCAATAAAGTTTGGGAAGGTATACCAGAGTCATCATCGGGATTGAGAAATCGCAACAAATCTCCTATCTCACCAAGTTTCAAATCCCGCTCAAACGTTGTGACTTGGAAGAGACATTAATATCATCCATAATATGCGCCGGAATCAGGTGCTGTTCGCTAATATCGTTACAGAGAACACTATTCTGAACCCGTTCATAAATCTGGCTCCCATTCATAGCAAGCAGCACACCAACACGCCTACCTGCTGATAAGGCAATTTCCTCAAATTGAACAAAAGATGGGCTATCGCTCACCAGTTCTCTGACTGTAAGGGCAATTGCATACATAATCCACTCCTGAATATCATCTTCAAAAGCAGACCACGCGTGATCGCCATCGCGAGATTGTCTTAGTAGACGCTCCAATACCTGGAATAGTTGCTCTGTACACTCCTTAGGGGACAGATGGAAGCCTCTACCTTCGTATTCTAGATATTCGTTCACTATCTCCGATATACAATGATCAAACGAGGCTGTTCCCGCGGACAACTCGGCAATCATTGCTGTAGCCCTAGCAAGAAGTAAGATTCTCACCGACCTTGGCACGCTAGAATTCAATACTTTCAGCAGAAGATCCATGTTTTCAGCAGACAACCCTCCTCTTGGTATTGTAAATTTGTAACCATCAAAGTTCAAAATGTACCGCATATGCCTGAAATCAGGATTATCTCTCTCTATCTTGGCCAATTTTTCCCCATATTTAAGGGCTAAGAGTATGTACACAATGGTCTCTACTAACCCAGGAATGGCCTTACACACCACCGGCAGGAAACTGCAATTGTGATCATAATTCTGTGTCGACGCTTTGGACAAAAGCATGTCGTAGGTATCAGTATTATATGTAGTCACATATTGATTAATGGCAGACCACGCCCATTTCATGGTTTGGGCCACAAGCGCTTCTCTAAAATCTGCATCCACCAAAAAGTACGCTAAAAGGTTTGGGCCATTGGAAGAATGCAAGAAATCGGGACAATCTAGCTTGTGATTTAAAAAATGCACATAGGGGGATGTGAGCCCATAAAGCATGCAAAAGATCTCATCGTCAGACGTTGTCGTGCACTGCTCGAATTTCATCTTCAGAGCGGAATCTTGTTGCGTAACCTTTTCCACGATTAACTTGCAACTAATTAGAAAGATGTATTCCTCTTGCAAAAGGGAAAACTTTTTATTTTCGGCAATTACGGCATTAAATGCTTCAGAATATTTTATTAGATCGCGGGCAAAACCTAATGCGCCACAGGATCTTGTGAAAAATAGCTCGATAATTTCGATAACATGAGGTGTTGTAAAAAAGTCGAGTCCCATTTGCTTGCTGGCATATTGCGCTAGTAACGTGCGGTGAGTCGAAATATATCCAGATAACAAATCCCTTGCGAATCCTAGAAGCCTTTCATCCTGTAGATGAAGCCCGAGCATAGTCTCCACCACAACGGATCTATCGAGCAATTTGTCATGGGTGATGTTATGTTGCCACCCACTGGGAAATTTCTTATGATACTCGGAAATTTCATACGACTCCTGTCCGGGTGTTCTATTTATTCTCTCCACTTGAAGAAAACTGGGTTGCACTTTAGGCAAAAGTTCGGGACCATTGCGTTCTGGGGTAGCATGTAGTTGCTGATGTAATGCATCCGATTGAACGCTGAAAAGCCCTTTATCAGCGATCAGACAATGTTTTTGTTGCATGTCAAACCACACAAAACGTGGCAAGCCCATCATTCCCCTGCGTTCTTGGGTGAATTTGCCATGTAAAAATTCCAAGCCTTTCAGCGTAAACCGTTCACTAGCTTCTTGTACGGGAATAAGCTTAAGTGTCAAATCGTTAGAGAGTTTCTCGTGACCCTTAGCCTTATTGCATAAAGAAGAGACCTCAACACCTGAAGATGCAATTGTGCGTGCCGGGGCAGCCTGCGTGGCGTTCCCAGACGGTGATACATTCTCAAACCCAGCACAGACTTGTGTAGGTGTTACGCTTGGACTGTCATCAGCTGGTCCTGACACCGCAGACACTGGCCGCAATTCTGGAGTAAATGAGTCCGCAGACACAATCGGTCTATCTGCTTCTGTAGCAGACGAAGCCGCTGCAGCGGGGATATCACCACCGAACGATTCGGGCCCTCTATCTGGATGAGAGCAATGCCGCCCCAACTCAGATGGATTCCCTCTTTGCTCTGGGCCGTTATTTTCCGCCCGTGGCGGCAAGGAAGCGGTGGGTGACTGCTCAGTCCCATTGTGGCCACTTAAGCGCTCAGAACCTTCAGCGGCAGAGAGCCGTCGATTCAAAGAGCGTACTAGGAGGGCTGCTCTCACTATATGCAATATCTCTACTATACTCAAAATTGTGAATATGGAAGCAAGTGGTATCAAAGTCCATGCAACAACCGGACTAAAATGCACTACCGAAAGCGCTGTGAAAAAAATTGCCATGGGAACAAATATTCCTATAGTGACCGCTAGATGGAACTCAAGCGCTGTTCGAGGATCATCCAAAAGTGTTTTACCGGAACCATTTTCAAGTACTTCACTTCGATCACTCAGAACATTAGAAGAGGAATCATTTCCCATATAATTAAAACAGCTTACAACTTACAATATTTTTATTAGTCCTGAATATCCAAAATTCATTTAATGTTTCAGATATGATGTTGTTTTTCAAGAGTAATAAGTATTACTTATCATGAAAAGTCATAAAATACAAATATATGTGTGATAAATGGCACTTTTCGAGAATAGATGGCAATAATCTTACATTTATACCAGATTATCTTCATCATTTTAGGCATATTTTTCCAGAATAATCGGGAATCATAGATAGTTAAAAACTATTTTTATAGAGTTTCTGTATTTATAAAATTCATCTGAGAAAGACCATAATTTTATGTTATACCAGTATATAGCATTTATTTATCCTATTTTGATTTTTCGGTACGCGCACATTTTTCTTCTTCTTAGAGTTGTATAAAAGTTGATGCAATTGTGCTGTGTACTAGCGCAAACCTATGCCGAATTTGCAACGCATAGAAAGGAAAGTAGCTATATGCGGGCTTATTTATATGACAGCTTAAACACTTAAAAGTGTTGTGCTTTTCTTCCCACAAGTGCACTGCAACGCACAATATAATAAAGAATCGTCGCCAAGGGCCTGACCTGGCGCCCCGCATTTCCCCTTTATTTTTTACATATCACAACACCATCCATCAATCAAACCACACTGACGCTCTGTTGCTGATCAACTCGAACCTGATAAGAATTGTTGCTGGAAGCCTAATGGAGAGCGTTGCGTATTTCCCCTACTCACAACACCATCCATCAATTAAACCACACTGACGCTCTGTTGCTGATCAACTTGAACCTGAGAGACAATATGCGACAGATCGCTCACACCAGATGGCGGCGGTTTCCTATCATCAAAACAGTCGTCCGGCGCAACACATTGCCGCGGTCTTTTTAGATCACCTAACTTTAAAACCCCAGCCAAATATTGCAATGCAGGAGAGACATCAATGTTCATGATACATGCTGGGATGAAGTATTGCACTTCTGTGTTGTTACAAAGCATAGTGTCATTCAGCAACTTATGAACCTTGCTTCCCCTTTTCGCAAGCAAACTCCCCATGCGCTCAGGCATTGACCTGGCAATCTCCTTAAGCCCAGTAATGGAACACTTCTTGTTGCCAAGCAGCTCCCTGATTGTATTGGCAATAGTGCACGTTACCAGCTCTTGGATATACACAATATGACTTGATTGCCGGTCGTTTAGAGCGGCCATTTTCATAGAATCCAACTGTAAACGTACTCTCGTCGCACACTCCTCAAGACTCGGGCTCATGTCATGCTCGTTATTATTTTCCCTTAAAAATTGATACATCTGATCCAATAGGCAATCTTCCTTTTCCGCAGGCGCATTTTCTACCTTTCTAGCCCTGAGTATCGCTTCTGCCATGATCAGTGGGCGCGCATAAGAAGGTACGTTATTCCCCTCTGACCTTTGAATGAAAAGCCTGTGTGCATTATTGAATCTGCGGACTTCTCCTTCTGTAGGGCCGTAGATGGGTGCATACACAGGGAAACCCGGAACGAGGTGCATTTGCTTCAAGTAACGCAGAGGAATCCATTCAATAATTTCCTTATCTCCCCCCCTGAAAATCTGAGCTATACACACCGCAGCTTCTATCAATCCTGGGATGGTTACACATGCCATCGGGAGAGGATTGTTATTAGAAACACAGTTTTGCGTTGCCGCCTTGAATAGAAGCAATTGGACCGAATCCACATCCAACTCATCCGCATATTCATCAACGGCTAACAACGCCCACTTTATAGCCCGACTCACAAGCATTTCTCTCAAATCTGAGTCCACTAAAAAATATGCTATTAGGTCTTCATAACCGGAACTAGCGCGACTGAGCAAATTACGACTTAGATCATGATTTAGAAATTGCATATAAGGGGAAGTTAGCCCATAGAGTACACGTAAAACATCATCGGACGTCCCTTCGTGAGCCAAAATCTTCGCTCTTACATCAGGATCCCGTTTCATCATATTAGATAAGATATTTCGGACAGATGCTATGAATTCTATATCCTCTCTTAAGGCTGGTATTGGAGATTTTTCAGCCCCGATAGCATCAAATGGGCCTCCGTATTCCGTGAGATCTTTAGCAAACCTAAGTCCTTCCTGGCATCGGAAAAACCGCTCAATATCGTCACGTAACATTTCATCACTGTTACTTAAAGCACCGCATCCTCCAGTAAATTCCTGCAATTGTTGACGCTTAAGAGCCACATATCCAGATAGCAATTCCCCGGAGAATTTGAGAAGTTTCTCATTACCTTGCAGATGAGAGCCTAACATAATCTCCATAATCGTAGGCCCATCAAGCAGCTTATTGTAGGTGACACAATACTGCAGACCGCTAGGAAATCCAGGATAAAATGGAAAGCCACGATATTGTTCGCTCGGTTCTATCACCCCCTGCACGCGCACACCCCGAAAAAAGAGAGGTCGAACGCTTAATGAAGAGGGCCATTGCTCAAAGTTGTGCCGAACATCTCTCAATAACGAACCTAACCTGTAGTCAAAAAGCTCGTCGTCCACGCATAGACAGTACTTTTGCTGCTTATCGGACCATAGAAAATGCGGCAAGTTCAGCGTTCCCCCATATCCCCGCAGAATTTTGTGCGAGTACTTCATATGCTCTTGTGCAAACCACTCGCCCACTTTATCCTTTGGAATGGGAGTAAGTATCAACTTGTGAAAGTATTTTTCGTCTATCAACCCGGCTCTCTCGCGTGAAGCAAAGGCGGTGACGTCTCGAAGCACAGAAGTCACAATATTGGCTTTCGACCCAAGAGAGAACGTGAATATACACTTCAAACTATGATGCTTGGGTAACTTCTCAATCTGCTGCTCCCCCTGCACTGAGCTATCGGCGGGAAGTAGCCGCCTATCATCCAAATTTGCTCGCGACAAAACATCGGTTTTCGACTTACAAGAAGGCACAAACATTCGCTTTAAACCACCAGTTTTAGACGGCCTTTCACCTGGTTCTTCCTGACCTAGATCGCCATTAAATAATTGAGACACAGTTGTTGTGCAGCCCTTTTCTGTCGTTGACGGCGCCGATTTAACCTTGGTCTCCGCCTTAAGCGGTGGCCCCCCAAGGCAAATCCGTTCCGATGCAAATGGCCTCTCTTCCCGCTCTAAATTACCATTTCTCGTATGCAAAGCTGTAAGGACAACAGGCAATTGTGCGGACAAACCACGCGCATATTGCGCACATTCAAGATTACCATGGTCTTGGGCGCGGCCGCGGCCTATGAAGCTTCTTCTGTCCATAGACCTTATTGAGCTGGCCAAGCTTACCATGAAAAATCCCCCCGCCATCATCCCAATTGCAAACACAATGATCAGCGGTACCAACACCCACACAGCAATAGAATTGGAATACATAACAGCAAGTGCCACACATATAGCCACAGGAGCAATTTGCGCCACAGTAACCATCATGGCTATCTTATATCTTTTAATGAGAGTATCCCTAGACACGGAAGATGAGGACACCACAATAGGACTACTTGAAACATCCACGCGAAACTTATTTTCCATAAAAGTAAACCAACATAAGAACTACGACCGCCCAGTTAATCCAAAACCATCCGCGAAAGTATCTCAATCCTCTTCTAAAAGTGTTGCTTAAAAATCAACATTTTTGTGTGTATCATGGAGAGCATTAGAATGCAAGCATATATACAACTAGTAGAATGTTCAAAGGCAAACAAATGAGGAATTAACGGCAATATGAGACACACAGTCGGTCAATTTGTGCCAAATTTTGAACTTTCTCTGCAATCATGAATATTTATTCGGATATCAGATTTATAAAAGCGTTGTCTTTGCAATATTCGGAAGTGCTCATTCGTTAATAATGCGAATGATGATATTTATCCTAATTTATTTTCGGATATATCATGTTTTCTCAGAAGGAATTCTGTTGTGTCTATTGTGTTGCATACAAAATTCATATCGGAAAATCCGTGCAACGTGAAAGAGATGATGCATGAGATTTTGTTATAGATACAGCTGATTAAAAATTTCGGATATATCTTATTTTAAAATATATTTTATGATTTATGATGTAAAGCGCTACTACCGAGGAAAATTAGTAGGCTATCGTTCCTTGCTAGCAAGGAATTTTAATGAGCAGAGCTAGCCGTTCTGGTTCTGAGATTGCTACCGGATGAAATCTGTGTTTCATCCATTATAGATGAAGGATACTCCCCGAGATCGCCAAATTTCAAAACTTCGGTTAAACGTTGCAACTTAGGGGAAACGTCAACATCTACAACGCAGGCTGGGATGAGCTGCTGCTTGCCAATATCATTGCACAATACACCGTAATTCAACCGTTCATGAATCATATCTCCTTGCTCCGCAAGTAATTTCCCAAGCCGTTCAGGCGCAGACTCGGCGATTTCCCAAAGCTGAGCAGCGGAGACTTGCTTACCGTTAGCCAACTCTTGAATTGTTCGAGCAATGCCGCACGCCACTAATTCTTCAATGTAGACAGCATTAGTCGCTTTCTTATCCCTTCTGGCAAACTCTCCCAGATGATGCAATAACACACCTGCCATATCCGTACATTCTTTTTTATCAAAATATGGGCCATTATTTTCGCCTTTTCCTAAAAAGGCATTTAGCGCGTGCATCAGATTATCCTCCATCTCCGCATGGTACCCTACTTCCCTTTTGGCCGAATACATCGCCTCAACCAAAATCAAAAAGTGTGCATGAGAAGGTATATCCCTTTGGGCCAATTCGCGTGTAAAACGCTCGTGCGCGTCCGTGAACGCCGCAATCTCTTCTTTCTCGAGTTCATGAACAGAAAAATCCGAAACAATGCTTAAGTGCTTCAAATAACGCCGAAGAAAGGATATATCACCAATTTCGCCTGCATCTCTCTTAAACGCCTGTACCGCGCACATTACAGTTTCCACCAGCCCCGGAATAGCAGCACATATCATCGGCAAAGTGCATTATTTGACGCGCAATTCTGTGCTGCCATCTTGAATAAAACGACTAGAGTCCTTATTAAATCTTGGCGTATGCTCATCAATAGCAGATAATGCCCACTTTAAGGTCTGGCTTACAAGCGCTTCTGCTAAAATCTGAATCTATCAAAAAGTGCGCTGTCAGCTTCTCTTGAATGGCCTGATGCTCCGAAGAATCGCCGTAGTTCATCAGATCACAATTTAAAAATTGAGCATGAGGAGATGTGAGCCCGTAAAGCATGCGCAAAGTCTCAACAGACGTCCCTTTACTCGTTTCAAATTTCTCTATTATTTCTGGATTATGCAATATCATATCCGTTAGGACCATCTGGACAGTTTCCACGAACGCAAGGTCTTCATCAGAAATTAGCACTCTGCGATCTGAGGCTATAACAGCTTTAAATGCATCCGAATATTCAATAAAATCGTGAGCACACTTTAATCCTGCTGGACTCTGTAAGAATTGTTCAATAGTGTCACGCAGTGGCAAATTAGCAACATCAGCACTGATTTTCCTGCTAAATTCCTGCAACAGATGCCTATGAGTAGCGAGATATCCGGACAACAGATCCCCAGAAAACTTCAGAAGTTTTGTGTTGTCATGCAGTCGAAGTCCAAGCATGGTCTCCATGACAATGGAACTGTCGAGCAATTTATCATAGATGACGTTATACAGAATACCACTGGGAAATTCCCTATTATTCCTAGAAATCACGTATGATCCCGGTTTGGATGTTGCCACCCTAACACCCTGAAGAAAGTGAGATTGAATACTCAACGAAGAAGGGCTCTCCTTAGAATTGGCCTTGGAAGCACCATTTACCTGAAATTCGAGCGGACCTTGATCAACACTAAAAACCTCCCCGTTCACAACAAGGCAGTGCTTCCTCTTCATGTCAGACCATACAAAATGCGGCAGGTTTAGCGTCCCCCCGTATCCTCGGGTAAAATTGCCACAAACAACCCACTGTTCGTCTCTCGTAAACCACTCATCAATTTCCTCTGCAAGAATGGGATTAAGCACCAATTCATGAAGGTACTGCACGCTACTCTGCAAGGTTTCGGGATCATCCCCCTGCGTATCAAGGTGTCCAAATTGTTGTGCTATATTTACCACATCCCGTGGCGAAGACTTAGCTAATGTAGCCTGCGTTGTCTTAGGTCTTGCACCCCCGTACGCATCGGAAGGTGCAAATGTCTTCCCAAGTGAAACCGCATCATCAAAACCACCTGAAGATTGGGGAATTGAGCTACCATAGGATATCTTTTCATCTGATGTTCTCTGATCTGCGCCGCCAGGTGACGGTGCTCTCGGCCCCATCCCCCAGATTTCTTAGCTCAACAATCGCTTCTTCTGGCACATTGGAAAACACCGATGCATCTTTGGGACTCCGCTCTTCCCCAGGCTTATATGCACTCAAACCACCATCGGGCGACTGTGACCTCACAGCAGCTTTTGATCCTGAAGCATGCTGAAACGCTAGTGAATCCTGCGGATTCACAATTGACTTAGATAACCCTTTGTCCCTCCCATGCGGGTTTAGACTTACTGACGATGGAATATCGGTTTGTGACTTATTTACAACTGAAAATGGATTACCGGAGCTTTCCGCCAATTTGGGCAACACTTGGCCACTAGTCTTCCTTCCTGATCCGCCATTAGAATACAGAAACCTGGACGTTGATGTATCTATACTTCCTGATATTACAGACTTATTTTTTGATATATTAGAAAATATAGCTCCACTCTTCGTACTATGTCGCTCTGTCTCAGATGGCCTACTATCTAGCTTCTGACTGCTACTTTGTGTCTGCGTGCCTAAGAGAATAGTGGATGATTGCCCAATCCTATCGCTGTAGCGCAAATGCCTATAATCCGCAACTCTACTTCCGCTTATGGAATATATAAGGCTGTTGATACTTGGTTATGGCTATAATTCCGATAACACCTGTAAGCGCGGATAAGACGGTCAGTGGTATCAATATCCCTGCAACAGTCGGACTAAAGTATATAGCGGTATATACCGCACATAAAATCACAAATCCAAACAATACTGCAGTGGCTACTGCAACCCTTTTTCGTTTTTTAACAAGAATATCTAAGGGCGAAAGTCGCGTGACAACATCACCTGAATTATGTCTAAGAGAACCATTTCCCATAATATTCACACTGATACAAACTTAGCGCTTATATGGATTCGGAATGTCCCAAAAGTATTTTTGAGACTTCAGAAGATATTGCTTAAAATCAACAATTAGTGTTTGTCATGGAGAATATATAAATGCAAGCTTGCATGCCACTAATAGAGTAAAATGGCTTGTGGCAGTTCTTGTAACGAAGCCGTGCTTTATAAAAATTGGGCAATTTTGCATAAAAACTCTCAGTAATTTGTCTCGAACTTAGATGCAGGTCCTACGTCATATATCAAAAGTATGCACTGTAGGTGTCTGCACTTTCAGATTATTATCTATCTTGCGGTTATAATTCTCGCATAAGGCTTGTACCGCAAATTTGCGCGCACCACAAGTCATTAGCATGAATGGCCCGGTAGCGGGCCGAACAAAGAAGCTTATTTACCAAAATTCGCAGGTCCCCATCCTTTTTCGATTACGGAAAGCATTCGCCCAGCCATGTATATTTACAACACTTAAGAACACATAAAACAATCCTCCGCCATGCTCCCAAAAGATTATTGGTATCACCCTGGTATGCCGCCATGCTGTTGGCCAATTTGGGCCTGAGAAGCGGTTTGCTGCATACTACCTATCACATGTGAAGGCCGTTCTTCATCTGCGACACCAGATGCGTTGCTACCTTGATGTTGCATCTGTGCCACATTATCCGGCTTTATAAAACTGGCGAGGTGCTTTAATTTTGGGCCAACATCAACGTCCACAGCGCAGGCCGGAATATAATGTCGGCCACCAATCTTAGTATAAAACATCGAGTCACCCAACCGTCTGTGTAACAAATCTCCACTTTTTTCAAGCAACACCCCAACAAGAGGTGGTAACATCTTAGTAGCAATGCCCCGACATTTGTCAATAGGGGACCGCTCCTTTCTTCCCTTCATCAATTGTCTAAGAGTAAAAGCAACATCGTACGCCACTAACTCTTGTATATAGGCATCATCTTTTTTCCCATCTAGGCGAGCATAATCCTCCAGGCGAAGAAAAAGCGTATGCATTTCTCTAACACATGAGTGGTATTCGAAACGATTGTTTTCTCGTGCCTGCGTATCCAGTGCCTCTATCAGATAATCCTCCATCTCTTTACCAAGTATTGACTTACTTTTGGCACTGGTAATCGCACGCGTTAAGGCCATAGCCCGTATGCAGTAACTCACGCTACCGTCATCAAATTTTTGATAAAACAGAAAGTGCTTGCGTAGAAGATTTCCAACTTCTTCCTCTGAAAGTCCGTGATCAGTGAAACCGGGAATGAGACTCGCGTATCTCAGAAAATGCGAAAAAATTTCTTCTGTAGCCACATTTCCTATTCCCTTAAATGCTTTAACTGCACACAGAACAGTCTCGATCAATCCCGGAATAGTGGTACACACTATTGGCAGAAAGTCTGCCACCACCTCTCCGTTTTGCGCTAAGGCTTTTGACACGAGCAACTGAGTGGCATTTTCATCTGCCAATTCTTGCCCATATTTATCGACAGCTGCTAATGCCCATTTTAAGGTTTGAGCCACAAGTGTTTTTCGAAGATTTGGATTGATCAAAAAATGCGCTGTCAGATTCCCAAGATCAGGATGTCGTAGACTCATAGAATCTGTAGAATTACTCGATGCTATGTTTAAAAATTGCTCGTAGGGGGACTTGAGCATATACAGCATACGCAAAGTCTCAGTGGACGTGCCTCCTCCTTCCGCTTCGATGACTGCCTTAAAATCGGGATCGCGCTGTACCATATCTTGCACAACCTCCCGGGCCCTCCTTATCAATTGAAGATTTGCATCAGAAATCAGAACTTCGCGATTTTTGGTTACGATATCCTCAAACGCATCCCAATATTGCACTAGGTCATAGGCAAATTTCAACCCACACTCTGGGCTCCGCAAGAATTGTTCCATATCGGCACGCGTGTGAGTCGTTTTTTCTCCCAAAAACTCCCACAGCAACCCATGGTAAATAGCTACATACCCCGATAGCAAATCCCCGGAAAATTTTAGAAGCCTTGCATCATTATTTAGGCGAAGCCCGAGCATAGTCTCCATAACAATAGATCTGTCAAGCAATTTGTCGTAGATGACCTCATATTCAATACCATATGGAAAATCCCTGCATGAGTTATGTGCATAAAATTTACACTCGGACACCGCCACTCTCACACCTTGAAGAAAGCGAGGCTGAATACTCAATGAAGAAGGCTTGCCCTTGAAGTTGTGTGGAATGTCAAGCGGCTCCGCAATCATTTTAACCTCAAAGATCTCACCGCCAGCTTGTAAGAAGACTACATCCCTACGAGCTGATAAAGAAAGACACGGCATACTTTGCAGCCGCCCTTGCTGCGGCTGGAATTTATCACACATACTTCCTATTGTTCGTTTATCCTGCTCAGATTTCTTTTCAAGCTCTGCTGCGGCAACGGGAGTAAGCGATAATTTTTGGAAGCACTGCACACCGTCTCCTGTCACCGCAGGTATGGGAGCTCTTCGATCAATAGAGCGTATCCTCCCATGATACTCCACCACCTTCAATGAGTACACGACGACACAAACCGAAAAATATACACAACACAATATCAAAACCACCATGACAAAGGAACCTCCTGAGCTCATGGTGGCAGTCGCTGCTACGAATACAGCTGTAAACACAACTGAGATAATTGCGTCTTTCAGGTTTCTTGCTCGCTCTCCAACACAAGCGTCTCTTGATAAAAGTTGTCCAACAGCTATAGAAGAGCTCTTTGTCATAATTCAACCAATATAAACCTAAACGGGAATATTTGAAATATCCTAAAAATTCTTTTAAAAGGTAATTAATAATTATTACCTATCATGAAGTGTCCAAAAATGCAAATATATGCACAATAAATAGGGGGCGGAAGCCGTTAATACACCTTGTATAAGCTAAATTCCTTTGCAATTAAGTAGCCTGCACCAAAAATTCTAATCCAAGATTTGCAGAAATATCCAGCATGTTTTAATGCAATATTGAATAAAAAATTAGAAGATGAGCCCTTGTTTAATCCATCTGGAGAGAAGTTTTATTTTATTTCATATCAGATGATAACACTTATATATCTAATTAATTTTCTGATATATGCCTTTATTGAATATAAATTAATTAGGAGTGTCGTTATCGCCACATCCTCGCGCAAGATTTACGCGATATGAAGCGCGATGCAAAAAGTTGGCGTGGTTCCCAGGGGAGGAAGACGTAAAGCCTGGGCCTCCCCCGTAAAAAAGTTCCTCGCAGCGCACATTACTGCAGCTCATGGATACGATGTACTTGCGGCACGGTTGCCCCCTCAAGATTTAAAGTAGTCTTCGGACTGTGCTGCGGGACATCCTGGACCTTGGTAGCGGCTTCCAACACTTTGTCACTTGTATCGGAGACAGCACTCCTCAGTACAGGCTTCTTGCAATTGCCCAACTTCAAGACCATGGACAGGTGCTGCAATTCGGGGGAAATGTCAATGTCCACGACACAGGCTGAAATAAATTGCGCCTCCCCGCTGCTGGTGCTGTTATAAAACATAGAGCTCACTTGCTCATGAATCTCACCTCCCTTTTCTACAAGCAACTTCCCAAGCTGCATGGATGCAACACTACATACACTATCAACTGCAGCGGCAGAAAGTCTCCCATTACCGATGAGCTTATGAATCGTAGCAATAACATCACATGCTATCAATCTCGCAATAGACAAATTGGGGTGCATCGGTGAATCGCCTTCAGTGGCAGGTTTTGTGGAATTGAACATTGAATTCACAGTTGCCATGCATTCACTAAAATCTGGATAGCAGCCGTCCTCTTCGCGTTTTTGCAAAACTTTATCTACCTGACCCAGTAACTGCTCTTCGCTCCATCCTTCCTTTATGAACTCGAGCATCGCCTGAACCGTGATCAGAGAGCGTACGTGCAATGGTACTTCATTCTCTTTCAATTTATCGGCAAGAAGCTTTTGTATACTTTTCAGCATATCAATATCCTTTTGCTCTGTATCAGACGACAACTCATTGGTTGGCAAATCCTGCTGCACCGAAATATCGGGCTCTATTCCATCATCCTTGCTTATGCGCCCTTGATATGCTTTGGCTGCAACCACACCCAACACAGTCTCCACCAATCCAGGAACTGCAGCGCACACAACAGGTAAAACACTAAGGTTTGATGCACAATTTTGCGTTTCTGCTTTAAACAAAAGAAGATCATAAGCGGATTCATCCCACGTGCTTATATGCTCGTTCACAGCCGATAACACCCATATTATAGTCTGACCCACAAGCACTTCTTTAAAATCTGGGTCCAGTAAGAAACGTGTTATCAGACCATTGTTGGCTTGGCGACAGGGGTGATAGGATATCTCCTGACTAAAAAACTGCACATAAGGAGATTTGAGTCCATAGAGCATGCGCAAAGTCTCAGTGGACGTCCCTTCATTCGACTCAAATACTGCTTTATCATCAGCATAGGATTTTGTCATCTCATCCATAGCTGATAGTAAATTTTTTAGGAAATTACGATCAGAATCGGAAAGGGCGACCTGACTATTTTGATCCACAACGGCATGAAATGCTTCTGAATATTCTATGAAATCCTGGACAAATTTCTGCCCATTAGTACTACGTAGGAATGTTATAGCACGTGATTCTGGTAAATCGTCTGCTCCGATTTTATCTTCTTCATAATGGCATTTGATGATAGCCAAGTATCCAGATAGCAATTCTACTGAAAACTGTAGAAGTTTTATACTGCCGTTCAGATGAAGTCCAAGCATGGTTTCCATGACAATGGATCTGTCAAGCAGCTTATCATAGGTAACCGGATATAGGATACTGCTGGGAAACTGCCCATACCCCTCATCTGACATCGAAATTGCAAGTAATTTCGCCGTCGTCGTTATCTTAACACCCTGAAGAAATTTAGGCTGGATACCAAGTGAGCAAGGAAAAGCCCTCACATTATGTTGAAGAGCATCAGTTCGAACTTCACCTATTGCAATATCAAAGATCTCATCATCCACATACAGACAGCACTGAGGCTGACCATTTTTCTCTGTCAGAACAAATCGTGGAAAATCTGATCTTTCCTTCATATATGACTGACGATTCCCGTACATGAATTGTAGCTGAGCCTTTGTAAACCTTAAGCCAATTTCTTCTTTGGAGAGGGGCTTAAGCACTAATTCATGATAGTACTCTATGTTATCGAGGACTTCTTGGGATGTTGCAGAAGCGGCAACCGAGGCTTTGGGAAGATTTTGTTCATCTGTCACATTGGGCTGACTATGTGCAGGGGGAATTGTGCTTTTAGCCACCGAAGCTGGAGCTTGAGTAGAACTTGAATCGCTAGGCAATCGCGCCCCCCTCGCTTCTGTTGCTGCTATAGCACTGGCCCTCGACTCGCTAGAGCCCGTCACCCCGCCTTTCAGGCGACTCCATAATGACCTGGATTGGCTCTGGACTTCCTGCTGCTGTTCTCCTAAACTATTAGGCAACTGCGCTTCAGCCGCCTCTATTCCTTCTGGTGACGTCTCAGCACTAGCCCTCGATTCGCTGGAGCCCGTCACCCTGCTTTTCAGGCGACTCCATAATGACGGCCCCCTATTTGGTTCTAGATTGTCAGTAGAAACAGAACCGTTCGCGGTGCCCAAGGTTGCAATGCGATTGTTAATCTTTATCGTGATGATGGCCGAATACACACTTCCCGCTAAAAACATAAGAGCAGCAGGTATCAAGGCACACGCGATAGCAACACTGAAATGCACAATAGCAATTGCCACACTTGCAATCACAAGCATAAGCAATACTACAGCGACTATCATGGCCGCTGCGCGCGCCTTGATCATATTATCTATGTCTGAAGGTGCCCTACCAGAACTACCTGGAGCATTCGCAAAAGAACTATTTTCCATAAAAAAATTAAAACCGTAACAAAGCTTAAAAAAAATTTATATTAATCTTGAACGTTCCAAAATAGCTTTGAAATATCCATAAAAAGTCACCTTATTTAAAGCAAGAGTTGTTTTGTATCATGAAGTATCTAAAAATACAAGTGTATATAATCAGTAAGATTATGTAGAGGGTAAATGGCTCTAAAGGCCATATTTGCCGTATAATTTGCTTAATTCATTTGAGCTCCAAATTATGTTTTTTGCTTATAGTAGGTATTTTGTCCTATAGTCGCGCACTAAGTGCTTGAGAATATGTGTTTTTTATATCAAAAAATGATGCTGATTTATCAGATTTTATGTATCTGTTTATCGATTTGGGCTAAAAGCTACGTGCCTTCGCGTAGAACTTGTAAATTAGTGACTCTTTTCGGCTGCATGGCGGCTAACTTGAAACAATGAGCCTTGCGATATATCACTTGTCGAAGATGCTGGATGATTGTTCTCAGAATGACTGCGGTTAGCGCGTCGCCGATGCTTTTTTACATCACCAAACTCAAAAATCTTGCTAAAACGCTTCAAAGCCGGGGAAGTATTGATATTTATGACACAGGCCGGAATGAAATGTCGCTTATGAATATCGTTGCACAGAACAGTATCACTCAGCTGCTCGTGCATCATATCACCCTTCTCTGCGAGCAACTTTCCAATACGTTCAGAGGCTAGCTCAGCAACCTTCCCAAGCTCGGTAGCAGAGCACCTCTTGTTTTTAATCAGCCCTTTAATTGTATTTGCGACACCGCACGCTACCAATTCCTCGACGTGGGTGGCGGCTCTTTTTCGATCTCTCACGGCGTTGTCTACCAATCCCCCCAACAGCCTATTCAACCTTTTCACACATTCATCTGGGCTCGGATATCGATTGTAAATTTCATGCTCTTTCGTGTGTAAATCAAGTGTCTGCAGCAAATGATCTTCCATCGTTGCATTCGAACCCACCTTCTCTGTAGCCGCAGAAATTGCCTGCGCCATGATCAAAGCGTGTGTATGAGTGGGAACGTCCTTCGCAGCCAACTCACGAGCAAAAATTTCGTGTGCTCTAAAAAACTCACTGGCCTTCTTGCCTCGCAGTCCATGAACTATAAATCCCGGTATAAGTCCCATTTTTTCGGAGTAATGTGGGAGAACTGATTTGGCAATCACATCTTCTCCCCCTTTTAATGCTTGAACCACACACAAGACGGATTCCAGCAACCCTGGCACCGCCATACATACTATCGGCAAAGAGCTGTCATTGGATGCACAATTCTGCGTTGCCGCCTTAAATAAGAGCATCTTATTAGAGTCCGCATCCCATCTGGTCACATGCTCACTAGTGGCTGATAACGCCCACTGTATGGTTTGGCTCACGAGCGCCTCTCTAAAGTCTGAATCCACCAAAAAGCGCGCTGTCAGGTCTTTACTACCTACCCGAAAAGACGAGGGACTGTGATTTAGTTTATAATTCAGAAACTGCACATAAGGGGACGTGAATCCATATAGCATGCGCAAAGTCTCAGTGGACGTCCCTTTACTCTCTGCAATCACCGCTTTTATCTCAGGATTTTGCTGTGTTATTTTTATCACAATCTCCTGAGCCTCCCTAATAAACGCGGCATCACGCCCTGATACTGGCACTGCGTGTTCACCACTGCTAACGGCACGAAAGGCATCTTTATATTCCATAATATCGTAAGCAAATTTCGCTCCTTTTGGATGTAACAAAAATTTTTCAATACTGTCACGCGACAAAAACCCCCAGCCATCGATGCCGTTCTCTTTAGCAAATTCCAGCAATAGCTGTCGCTGTGTGGCCACGTACCCCGCCAACAGATCCCCAGAAAATTTGAAAAGCTTTTCATTATCGTGCATGTGCAATCCGAGCATGGTCTCCATAACAATGGATCTATCGAGCAATTTTTCATAGGTCACGTTATATAGCAGACCACCATGAAATTCTGGATGGCTATTAAAGCCTGAATGACCTCTATTGGGATCTGGCAGAACGGCTTCATGCACTTGCACCCCTTGTAGGAAATGAGGCTGAATACTCAGTGAAAAAGGCAGCTTCCCGAAGTTGTGCCGAATATCGCGCAGTATTGGGCCCGATCCAAGACTAAAAGCTTCACCATTCACGATAAGAAGATACTTTTGCTTTTTTTGCGACAACACAAGATGTGGCAAATTCAGCGTCCTTCCGTTCCCTTGAGTCAAGCTTCCATGCACATGGGATAGGCGGCTTTGCTCAAACCATAAGCTAAATTCCTCAGGGGGAATACTGCACAGTGTCAATTTGTGAAAATACCGCGCACTTCTCCCCGTCACCGCGGGTACGGCGATGGCATTGCGACGATACACGTCCGCATCTGCAGGACCATCACGCGCGTCTATTCTATCGGGCGAAGAGACATGTTGGGACTGTATAGCGCTATGCTTAGGAATTGTCGGAGTCCTGGAGCGGCCTTCAGTATCATCAGACGACTGCGATACCGTGTCGCTCTCCGCCTCGTAAGAAGATTGCTCTTCGCTTTGCTCTAGGCTTCTATCCGACACTTGCTCTGTTATTGAGGCTACAGGCGATCGGCTAACTCCATCACTGATGCGTGGATGTCTGAAATCATCAAGAGCCGGGTCTACAGAGCTTATTCCACTTTTTAAAAACAACCCAACCAGCACCCCAATTACGGTGCAGCTTGCAGCTATGACTGCAAATGACACAAGAACCCATGCAAGAGTGGCGGTGTAAAATACAGCGGTCAACGTTGCACACGCGACCACACCCACAAACATCGCTACAGTGGCCATTATGACTGTCTTGCGCCATCTAAGCATAGTTATTCTGGACCAAGACATCGCCTCAGAGTTATTTGCAACACCTATAGAGGAACTACTTTTCATAATATTAAACCAACATAAACTTCAACGTTTGCATTGACTAGGAATATTCAAAAAGTATTTTTGTTTTTCAGAAATATTACTCGGAATCAACAAACTGTTGAATATAAAGAGAAATCCGAAAATACAAATATACACACGCCAAGCGGAACTAAAAAGATCTATGACGGTCTCGATACCACTATTTTGATATACAACTTGCTAATTTGCATCAAATTTTTTAAATCGCGTGAGCATTGCGGATAATAGCCAATTATGTGTATTCTCTCATAACACACTTAAAAATAATGCTTCTTTACATTTATACTATATATTCCTGATATATCTACATGTCTTCCACTAAAATCTAAAGCAAAAATGTCACGAATGTCTGTCTTTACGATATATATGCAACACAAAAGTCAACGGATGGATACTAATGGACTTAGTAGAGAGTCATAGTAATATAGAATCCCTAAAAGCCTATGGAAGCGTCCTTTAAGCGGTATAAATACGCGAATAAAGACATCCTCCTATCAACCTTAAGTAATTAGTGAGTTGCTCTAACTCCATGTTGGCTAGCTCCAGCTTGATGAATAATCTGACCCACGTCGCCTATAGTAGAAGAAGGATTTTGTTGCCCATCATCAGAGTGGGCAGCCTCATCTTCGAACCGCGCCACAATTTCGTCTTTGCCACCCAATTTAAAAATCTCAGTAGCATGCTGCAACTCTTCGGAAACATCTACATCCACAACGCAGGCTGAAATGGGGCGTTGTTCGTTGATGTCATTACACAAAAGAGAGCCAGCAAGCCGCTTATGAATCTCATCTCCCTGTCCTACAAGTAATTCCCCAACATGTTCGTACGTCAACTCAGCGATTCCCTCAAGCGCGGCAACCGAGCATTTCTCGTTGTGAGTTAGTTCTTTTATTGTGTTAATAACACTATACATCGTCAATGCGTTGATGTCTAAAGGCGGTTTCTGATGTTCCAGGCTGCGTAGTAATTCCTCATTTACTTGCTGTATGCACTCACTTAGACCCAAATGCGCACCTCCTCGCTCCATTTGGCTCTCAATATGCTGCTTAAGTAGCGCTCCTTCCATTTTTTTAGCTGCTTCCATGCATTGCGCAGAAAGTAAGGTAGGTGGTGTACATCCTTCGGAACTACAATGCATGTGACGCAAACGCTCATAGCTGCACGTTGCCTTCACCATGGCTAGAGCGCGCACACAAGAAGGTATGTTGTATTCGGTTGATACTGCGGCAGCAGCTTCGTGTTGCCCCATGACCCTAAGGGCTATTTCTCTTGGAAACATATTAAAACTCAAACCCTCAAATTGGAGCATTTGCCTCAAATAGTGCGGCGGTATTAATTTTTTGATATCGCTCCCCCTTCGCTTGAGGGCCTGAACTAAAAACAAAACAGACTCCATCAATCCCGAAACAGCAGTACATGCCAGCGGTAGCGAATTGTAGTTAGATGCACAATTTTGCGCCTCTACCTTGAATAAAAGAAATTTTGTCGAATCTGAATTAAATGCAGGTGTGTACTTATCAACAGCGGCTAGCGCCCACTTTATGGCTTGGCTCACAAGTACTTTTCTGAAATTCTCATCTACCAAAAAATGCGCCGTTATCTCCATACAAGTCTTCTCAGAGCCAGCCACATTGTGATAATCCCTTAAGTCATGATTCAAAAACTGCACATAAGGAGACGTGAATCCATATAGCATGCGCAAAGTCTCAGTAGACGTCCCTTTACTCTCTGCAATCACCGCTTTTATCTCAGGATTTTGCTGTGTTATTTTTGTTACAATCTCCTGGGCCTCCCTAATAAACGCGGCATCACGCCCTGATATGTACACTGTGTGTTCACCACTGCTAACGGCACGAAAGGCATCTTCATATTCCATAATATCGTAAGCAAATTTTGCTCCTTTTGGATGTAACAAAAATTTTTCGATGCTATCACGCGAAAAAATATCTGAGTCACTGACGCCGTTTTCTATGGAAAATTTCCGCAATAGCTGCCGCTGTGTGGCCACATACCCCG
>JBQEQV010000038.1:0-7901 GCA_052043585.1 Anaplasma sp.
TTAGCGTTGTCTTCCCGTGATCAACGTGCCCTATTGTCCCTACGTTTATGTGCGGCTTCCTTCCTTCTGTCATATAATCTACTTCTTCACATCACCCACAACATTCTCCGGTACCCTCTCATAGCAAGCGAAGTACATACTGTACTGAGCTCTACCCTGAGACATAGAACGCAGGTCCTTCACATACCCAAACATCTTGCTAAGAGGGATAAGCGCCGTGATTAGCTTCGCATTGTTGCGATCCTGCATCTCAGACACTCTACCACGCCTACTATTGATATCCCCTATAACATCACCCATATATTCATCGGGAGTGATGATCTCCACTCGCATCACCGGCTCCAATAATACTGGACCTGCCTTATTAGCCAACTCCCTGAAAGCCCCCTTGGCAGCCAATTCAAATGCCAAAGGGCTAGAGTCAACTTCATGAAAAGCCCCGTCAAACAAAGTAGCCTTGAAATCAATCACAGGAAAGCCAGCTATTATCCCGGCCTCCTTCACAAGCTCCAGACCACTTTGGACACCCGGTATATATTCCTTCGGGATGGCACCACACGTAATTTTGTTTTCAAACTCAAACCCGGATCCAGGCGGTAGCGGTTCAAATAATATATTCACCTTGGCGAACTGACCTGCACCACCAGTTTGCTTCTTGTGAACATACTCAATCTCAGTAGCCTTTGTAATAGTCTCACGATAAGCTACCTGAGGGGCTCCCACCGAAGCTTCAACGCCAAACTCCCTCTTCATTCTGTCAACTATAATCTCCAGGTGCAGCTCACCCATACCTTTTAATATGGTCTGACCACTCTCAGCATTGACAAAAACCTTTAGCGAAGGATCCTCGGCGACCAGCCTACTCAGCGCCATGCCCATCTTCTCCTGATCCGCTGTCGACACCGGCTCTACAGCAATTTCCATAACTGATTCCGGGAAGTCCATTCTCTCAAGTACCACAGGAAGACTCTGATCACACAAAGTGTCACCAGTAGTGGTTTTCTTCAGCCCAGCCAGAGCTGCGATATCGCCCGCCTTAATCTCCGATACATCTTCCCTATTATTAGCGTGCATAAGCAAAATTCTACCAATGGACTCAGTAACCCCTTTGGCAGAATTCAAGACCACAGATCTGCCAGTAAGCTTACCTGAGTAGACCCGAACGAAAGTCAGACTACCCACAAATTTGTCCACCATCACCTTGAAGGCCAACGCAACAAACTTGCCTTTCACGGAAGAGTCCACGGTGATCACCTTCCCTGGGTCGTTAGCGCTCACCCCCTCTATAGTCGGAATATCATTAGGCGCAGGAAGAAAGTCTACCACTGCGTCAAGCAACGGCTGTATACCCTTATTTTTGAATGCAGAGCCGCAGAACACCGGAACGAACTTGGCACCAATGACACCTTTTCTTATACAACGCTTCACCATATCGACTGAGATCTCCTCTCCACCGAGATAGAGAGTCATCGCCTCATCATCCATCTCAACTGCAGTCTCCAGAAGTCTCGCTCTGTAATCCTGAGCGACCTCCAACATGTCCGCAGGGACCTCCCCATAAGAGAACTTCGCCCCAAGAGAATCCTCCTCCCAAGTTATGGACCGCATCTCTAGCAAATCCACAACTCCTACAAAATTTTTATCGACACCTATGGGCAACTGCATCACTAACGGGAGCGCACCAAGCCTGTCTTTTATCATGTTTACGCAGGAGTAGAAATCCGCCCCTATCCTGTCCATTTTGTTCACAAAGCATATTCTTGGCACATCGTACTTGTCTGCCTGACGCCACACGGTCTCAGACTGAGGCTCCACCCCGGCAACCCCATCGAAAACAGCAATCGCGCCATCAAGTACACGAAGGGACCGCTCTACCTCAACGGTGAAGTCAACGTGCCCGGGCGTGTCAATTATGTTAATCCTACACCCATTCCAGAAACAGGTGGTCGCGGCAGAGGTGATTGTAATACCACGCTCCTTCTCTTGCTCCATCCAGTCCATGGACGCAGCACCCTCATGCACCTCACCTATTCTATTTTGCTTCCCAGTATAAAAAAGTATCCGCTCTGTAGTGGTGGTTTTTCCGGCGTCTATGTGCGCCATTATTCCTATATTCCTACACTTGGACAAGTCACCATCGCTACTCACCCTTCACACCCCTCAAACACACAAACAATCCACTAAAACCTGAAGTGTGAAAATGCCTTGTTAGCCTCGGCCATCCTGTACTTCTCTTCCTTTGTCTTGCACGCACTACCACGCTTGTTGTAAGCTTCCAAGAGTTCGTTGCACAAACAAAACATGTACGTCTTGTTACTACGCTTCCTGTTGGTACGCGCAGCCTTCACTATCCACCTAAGCGCCAATGAAATCGACCGATCTTCCCTAACCTCAACTGGGATCTGATAGGTTACACCACCAACTCTCCTGGAGCGAACTTCCATGCGAGGCATGACATTGGCAACGGCAGTGTTGAATATGGACACACCACTCTCCCCGGCAAGTTTAGATTCAGCCATCTTCAACGCGCCAGACACTATCTTCTCTGCCAGAGCTTTCTTGCCCCTACTCATAACAACATTAGTAAAACGAGCGAGCAGAACACCCCCAGGGCCACCATCGGAGACCACAGGCCTCCTAGAAACTCTTCGACGACGCGACATACACCACCAAACAAAACCTAGACACCGCGCTTCACCCCATACTTGGAGCGAGCTTTTTTCCTACCTTGCACACCCTTAGTATCGAGTGCACCACGCACTATATGATAACGAACACCAGGCAAATCCTTCACACGACCCCCTCTTATGAGGACCACAGAGTGTTCCTGAAGGTTGTGCCCCTCACCGGGTATGTACGCTATCACCTCACTACCATACCCAGCTATCCTTACCCTGGCCACCTTACGAAGGGCAGAGTTTGGCTTCTTAGGGGTTGTAGTGTAAACTTTGACGCACACAGCCCTTTTTTGAGGATTGCGCTGAAGTGCGGGAGCCTTATTAGCCGACTCGCGAGGCTTCCTGGGACGACGCACCAGCTGATTGATCGTGGGCATGCAAAAGAACCTAAAACCACCTCGAAAAGCGCTACCCACGTCCTCGGGGATAGCAGGAGCAGCTCCACTTATAAGGGAATCGTAAACCCCCGTCAATACAATTCTGATTTTTTGCACTTGTATGTTTACACGCAAAATTTCACGCTCATATACAGCACCGTATGCCGCACAGATCGGAGATTTACATTTCTATTCAGTAGATTGATCAATAGTAAACTCACGTGGCGCATCACCTTCTATACTGTGAAATGTAACTTTATAGTGATTATTATGCGCGTTACCGGGTTTATTCTCGTCCTGAGATCTGGAAATATCCACCGTACAAAACCCGAAACCACCAAATGTATTGACATCACCAATGATAAAATTGGCAATTGCCAAGCTTCTGTAGGTTAAATTCGCCACCTTATCTAAACGAGCGCCTCCATTACCGGATATTATCTGCGTTATGGATTTAATGGACTTCGCTCCCTCTTTTGGCTGTAAATTCGCTGCCTTCTCAAGGAGAGTGCCTCCGTTGCCTGATATTATTTGCGTTATATAGGATCCCGTAGCCGCTTTATACCCTTGCGAAGAACCGGATGCACCTTCACTGGGCTTACGCCTGCGGACTGAGAGAATCTGCCCAAGATGTATGTGACCGGAAACCACTGCAACAAACTCCTCCGGTAATACCTCGCCTATAGCCTTAACCTGAGGCAAATTACCATAGTACTCCATACCGTACTTTCGGTGGCTGGCCCACAACGGTCGGTGTGTCAGCAACAACATTTGTAGACCTCGATCGTGTTTGCCGCCCTCCAGGAACTTGCTCCTCAAATCCCAGATATCTTGCTTGTGATAGAACACCTCACCACTCGATGAAGAGTCATACACCTGAAAACCAACGTTACTCCCAAACCACTGCTTCAGGTCAAAGACCCACGAATCTGATATCCTCTCGCAGTTTTCATATCGCCGCTTAGAAAGAGGATGTCCGTCCAAATATCGAAACCACCCTCGATATGCACGCTCGCAATTCTCGTGATTTCCACGAACGAAGATAAATGCAACTTTTTCGGATACCGATTGCAGCGGAGATAGCCAATCTGCCGCCCAAGTCAGCGAATTGTCTCCGTACACATGCTTGTCGCATTTCTCCTCATCTGGACATTCCACCTCCCTGTATAAGTAGTCTCCCACGTGTACTACCAGATCAGCATTTTGCCCAGTAACTCCCTCCAGCACCTTTCTGACCGGCCATTTTTCTGGGGATTTGCAATCTTGCTTAGAAAGTCTAGATATCCTACATCCAGTGTCACCAATTATAGCTACCTTGATGGAATCTCTCCTGTCACCGGCGGCTATATCTGGCAATCCCCTGCCATCAATTTCTATCCTTCGCTTGGTTATTGATGTGGGCAGCAGGCTCTCGCACACTTTGTCCTCAAACTTTCCAGACTCAGGTGGTGCTCTCACACCCATTTTCACATTACTAGAATTGACTCTCAAAATCGGGCAGTCTTCGCCCGGAGAAACAACGGCCCTGACGCTCAGTTTGTTGTCCGCAGCTGCCTGAGACCACGAGAACAGTACCTCAGCTGCTGATTCATGCGACAGGAGATAGAGAAAACCCACAAGCCCACAAACAAATGCAAACCGCTTGCGCCAAAATGACATCACCGACCCATGCAGAAACCAACTTCGGCGCAATGCACGCCAACATTCGTAGCCAGGCACTCTTCCACGCGCATTCTCGCCTCATCCGCCAGGTTGCATCCTCCCCTAAGAGGGGGCATACAATCAGCGCACAGTCCCATAAGTGCGCCAGAGGCTCTACAAGCAATGTATAAACACCACAGCGAAATCAATGCTCCACAGAAAGCTATTTCCCACGTTGCCATCCAGCAGCATGCAGACGGCAGACCGTTATGAGCAGATCCTCTTGAAATTAGCACGCATAAAAGCATCGTCGACAAGAAAGCCAACGTTACATCGTGCAGCATGAACAAACGTCTCACTACAACGTTGTCGTGCCCGACATCTCTGCTGGCTGCGTCGCGTAGGTCAAGCCACGGGTATCGCTCAAACATCAAGTAAAAAAGGAACAAAACGAGCACTACAAGCCCGAACGCTAAAGACCCCATCTCAGCAAGAACGAGTAACCCACCATTATTCATGAGCAGGAGTATCGCAACCGCGACATGTAAAAAATAAATCAGCAACCATAGTTGCTCGTCCCCGGCGACCTCAACAGATGACCCATCTTTCATACGTTCACCATAAGCGACGCCAACCAACACTGCCAGCTTTTCAGACCCCAGATCACGGCACAATCGCAAAGACCATCTCGCGCCCTCTGGGCATGGTCACTCGTGGCTCCATCTTACGCGCATCACATACAATGGGCAAATGTTTTTACTTTAAACGTGTAGACATGTGTGTTATCTATGACCAATGTCTGGGTTGTAGCGTTTTTTGTATTTAAACAGATGGATGTCGATAGCGGGTTTTTGTTTCTGCCTCTAGGGGGCGTGGGTAAGATTGGTATGAACGTCACGTTGTACCACGCTCATGGAAAGTGGATAATTGTTGATCTGGGTGCCGGGTTCGCGGATAGCGAGGTCATGCCGGGTGTGGACATGGTCGTGGCTGATATCAGCTTCGTGAAGAAGAGGGCAAAAGACCTGTTAGGCATAGTTCTAACCCATGCGCATGAAGATCACATAGGGGCAATACCATACCTTTGGTCAGATCTTAGGTGTCCCGTGTATGCAACCAGGTTCACCGCTGCTTTCCTTAGGGCAAAGCTGGCGCAATTCGCCATGAGTGTGCCCATTGAAGAAATAGACCCAGAGTTAAAGTTGGAGCTCGGGCCATTCACCCTCGAGTTTGTACACATGACCCATTCGATACCTGAGATGCATGCGGTCGCAGTCCACACAGATATGGGAAGCGTGCTTCATACCGGCGACTGGAAGCTCGACAACGACCCAGTGGTGGGCCCGGTGTCAGATACAGAAAAGCTTAAGGAGCTCGGCAGTAGCGGATTGCTTGCGGTGATTTCCGATTCCACAAACATATTTACCGAGGGTAGCTCAGGGTCTGAGGGTAGTTTGTACGAGAACATCCTGAGTATAGTGCAGAACAGCGAAAAAAGAGTGGCGGTTGCCCTTTTCGCTTCCAATATTGCAAGAATTCGTACGTTGAGTAGGGTAGCTGAAGCTTCAGACAGAAGAGTCGTGGTTCTTGGTCGATCACTCGCTAGGGCAATACAGGCGGCTAGGGATTGCGGATACCTGGACGATGTCGAGGAGTTCATTGATGCTAGGCAGGCTGGCAGCATGCCGGATAGCAGTATACTTTATCTGTGCACTGGTTGCCAAGGAGAGCCTTTGGCCGCTACAGCTAGGCTCGCAAGCAAGTCCCATCCCTTTGCGGAGTTGGGCGACGGAGATACGATGATCTTTTCATCGAAGATTATTCCAGGAAACGAAAGGCGCATATTCGGGGTTTTCAATAAATTGGTGAGGATGGGCGTTGAGGTGGTTACGGAGTTCACCAAAGGCGTTCACGTATCTGGGCACCCCTCCAGAGCTGAGGTGCGCACTCTATATTCTCTCACTAAACCTAGGTTGTGTGTTCCAGTGCACGGTGAGTACATGCATATGTACGAGCACGTAAAGCTGGCTAAGGAGTGTGGCGTGGAGAAGTGCATAGTCTCGGCGCCGGGGGATGTTATTGACCTGGTTGAGGGCAAGAAAGTAGGTTCTGTTGGCTGCGGTATCTTCGGCATAGACGGTAATTTTCTCCGTCATCCGGAAAGCAGTGTCATGTCTGCACGTAGAAAGATGAGAAACGCAGGGATGGTCGTGGTAACCTTGTTAATGAATAGGGAACACGAGTTGATCAGGGAGCCGCTGGTGATAGCTCCTGGTGCGTTGGATGGTTACGAAGACAGGGTTCTTCTGAGTGAAATGGCTAGGAAGATCGGTTCCGGGTTGTCTAGCGCAAAGCCACGGAACGTTAAGAGCTATGTGAAGGATATGGTTTTCGGGTCCTTGAAGGACATCCTAAAAAGCAAGCCTCTGGTTGAGGTGCAAATGGAGTACGTGTGGTGAGGTTGAGGTGCGAACTTTTTGCCGTACTTTTATCCTTTTCATCGTATCTTTGCTAATCTACCCCGCGGGGGCCCTGGCCACAATCGGTGTAGATATCATTCGGGGTAACACGGAGAAGATTACTGTATCCGTGGCTCCATTCCATTCCTCTACAAACCTTGAAAAAGAGGTGGGGCGAAGTTGTGTCAAGGTCATTTTGCACGACCTCAATGGTACCGGGATATTCGATGCGGGTTGGAAGTTGCCACTCGGGAGTTTTGGTACCACAGTAGAGGGGATACCTGACTCCGATGCCTGGACAGCGATCAAGAGTGACGTTCTGGTCACTGGAAGCGTTCAAGAATCAACTCGCGGTAGGGCGAAAGTGCGGTTGTTCGTGTGGGATGTAGCGTCAAGCAGGCAACTATCGGGCAGGTCTTTCAACTTTGCAATAGACAGCTGGAGACGCGCTGCGCACTCAATGTCGGACAACGTGTACAGCAGAATTACCGGCGAAGGCGGATACTTCAACACTAAAATCGCATACGTGGCGGAGACTGGGTCCCCCGGGTCTAGAAGAATTGCCATAATGGATCAGGATGGAGCTAATAACGTGTACATAACCGGACATGGGGAGTTCGTCTCCACTCCCAGATTCTCTCCTGACACAAAAAGCATAGTGTATATGTCCTATGCGAAATCTAAGGGAAGCGTGGTGTTGCACAATTTGGAAACTGGTCGATCAACAACGTTGGGCGGTATAAGGG
>JBQEQV010000039.1:0-23107 GCA_052043585.1 Anaplasma sp.
GAAGACAACGTGCAGATAGTTCCTCAATATCTGCGCTTTTTGAGAGGTGTAATAGACTCTTCTGACCTACTGTTGAACATAAGCCGAGAAACCTTACAGAACAATCGGGTAGTCGAGAAGATCAAATCCTCCGTGACCAGGCGGGTGCTCACGGGATTAAAAGAGAAGGCTGAGAACGATTTTGAGAGTTATAAGAAATTCTGGGAGAATTTCGGTTCCGTGCTCAAGGAAGGATTGTGTGAAAGCATGGATACCGAATCCAGAGAGGCGATACTCGCGGTTTGTAGGTTCTATAGCAGCAAAGGTAAAGGAGAGCTGGTGAGTTTGGAGGATTATATCTCCAGGATGAAGCCAGAGCAGGAGCACATCTTCTACCTATCAGGTAACGATTTGGAGTCCACCATGAGGAGCCCTCAGATTGAGGGATTGGTCAGCAAGGGAGTTGAGGTAATTTTACTCACAGACCCTGTAGATGACTTTTGGACTAGCGTGGTATCTGAATATAAAGGGGTGTCATTCAAATCCGTGACGCGCATCGTTGAGCAGGATTTAGAGAAACTTCCGGATGCGGCAAAAAAGAAAAAGTCAAAAAAAGACGCTACTGAAGAAGATCAGGCCCAATCGCAGGAGAACGTAGAATCCTTCATTGCGTACATGAAAAAGGTACTTGATGGCATCGCCAGTGACGTCAAGGCCTCCAAAAAGCTTACCACCAGCCTGGTGTGTCTTGCAGTGCCGGAGCATTCCATGGACATAAGAATGGAGAGGTTTTTGAGGGAGCAGCGGCAGCTTAATCACAAGGGAAACAGGATTCTTGAAGTCAACGTTGAACACCCTGTGCTGTGCAGTCTGCTGAGAGAGTATAAGGATAACGGGGAAAGTGAGTTCCTGGAAAACATGGTGCATGTCTTGTTCAGCCAGGCCTGTGTCGTGGAGGGCGAGGAAGTCGGCAGTGCAGTTGACTTTGCAAACCGCATGAATCAGGCATTTGCTGCACTACTAAATAAGAAATAGCGCAATTATTGTCCGCTAGGGACAAGAAGAGGCCACGCAATCAGAAGTTGGGCGGCCTCTACGGCGGATACGGTGCCAGCAGGGTCAAGGTCGTTTGTAAGAAAAGGTCAATCAACCTCGGTTGGTAAGTCGAGCAACTACGCACGTGTAAGCAATTTGGGGTTTGCTGAACCAAAGCAATGATGTTGATAGTCAACGGAATTGAAGCTTCCTACAGGAGCCAGTTTCGTAGTAAATTTACGATAGCAAGGAAGTACTTAGCGAGAATAAGCGGCTACCATCGCTGATCTCAGACCACATTTTGGTAAACAAAAATGCCGCTAATGAGGCCGAGCTACCAGTGGTGCGGCTATAGGGTACATCAACCTGCTGTATACACCCTCGGTCAAACCATCGGATTTGTTTCATCTCAATCGCAGGTGTTCTGTGAAAGTTGTACAGGAACAGGGTACTCGTCGCGGAAGACAGCGGCAGATATTTCACGTCGGCACGCGATGCATCTCATATATGGGGAGGATCGTGAAGCAACAGTGCAACTATGGAGTAAGTCTGAGATAAACCATCAGGACTTTTGCCGCTGGTAAGACAATGGCCCGGTCGATGGAATTGGAGTTCCACGTCGGCACGCGATGCATCTCATGCGTGGGGAAGATCGTGAAGCAACAGTGCGGCTATGGGGTATATCAACCTGCTGTATACACCCTCGGTCAAACCATCGGATTTATTTCATCCCGACCGCAGGTGTTCTGTGAAAGTTGTACAGGAACAGGGTGTTCGTCACGAAAGACAGCGGCGGATATTCCACGTCGGCACGCGATGCATCTCATATATGGGGAGGATCGTGAAGCAACAGTGCAACTATGGAGTAAGTCTGAGGTGAACCATCAGGACTTTTGCCAAGCTGGTAAGACAATGGTCTAATCAATGGAACTAGAGTTCCACGTTGGTACGTGATTCATTCCGGCAGCAGAGGCGCAATTTAACTCATTGCCCTCCCCTACTCAACTGTGAATATGACCCCGCGGCAGATCACAAAATTATACAGTCAATCAAATTCAAGCGGCAAATGCCACACTATCCGGAGATTGATAGTTGTCCTGAATACTATAGCTACGCAGGAATACAGGTGGCCACGTTCCTAGCAGGAAAATAAAGTGCTATACCCTAGTGCATAGCATATATGCCACAAGATCATCATGAACTGTGCTACAAAACCCACATCAGAGCCTCATAGCTCCGCAGCCAGACCGTTATATGCACCAAAAATGCGGTAATTAGCTGGATTTGCGAGGCTTTTTTACAACACTTGATAAAATAGTGTAATCGAAAGAGCACACCCTATCCAAAAAACACTTGCGACTCTTCGGAAAAGCGTGTAGACTTACCACTCAGGGGGGAGCTTAGGTGGCTTTGTTCTACTAAGATAAAGTGTGTGTGTGTTACCTAATGGTTATGCATTGACCGTAGAACAAAGCCCCAGTTGCCTGATTAATTTCTTAATCAGGATACCCGCATTGTAGCTTGGGAGTTCCCCCGAGTCAATAGGCATGTTAGATTTTTACGGTGGGTCCTCCTGTCTTTGCATGCAAGGGTTCTGTTTCGTGTGGTCCTTTTCCTAAAAAACGGGCCATCGTTGGTTTCATCTCACGTAGCTGCTTTGGGATTTGGCGTTCCTTTGTGTCGTACAGTCGCGGCTTTGCTGCCCAAAACAGAAATCCACCCGAGCTTCAGTGCGTCTCGTGCAGTCAGGCGCACGCGTGGCGTTGCTTCGATGTAAGCGGTAAAAAATTTCTGCCCGATGGTCTGGATCAAGAGGAGCAATCGCAAATAGCTATCCCCCGGAAAATACTTTGTTGAATATGAAATCAACGTGCTTCGTGTAATAATCGAGGCTCAACAGCGAATCCAGGTCCTCTGGGCTTATCCCCTCCAATAGGGGGTGCATCTTCACATTAGCAATGAAATCCCCATTGTTGTCCAATGCATTCATGGCGCTATCCTGAACTATCCGATACGCATTCTCCCTGCTCATACCTGAGTCCACCAACATCAATAGAACACGCTGCGAGAGCAGGATTCCCCTGGAGGACTTGAGATTTCCATCGATATTGTCCTCGTGGATTCGCATACCCTTCAATACATTCGCGAGACGGACAAGCGCAAAATCAAGCGTTATGCAGGCATCCGGAGCTATGAATCGTTCAACCGAGGAGTGGGAAATGTCCCTCTCGTGCCACAACGCAACATTCTCCATCGCGGGCACGACGTGGCTCCTCACCACCCTAGCAAGCCCTGTTAGATTCTCACTTAAAATAGGATTCTTTTTGTGCGGCATGGCAGAACTGCCCTTCTGTCCGGTGGAAAATGGCTCACTTACCTCTAGAACTTCTGTTTGCTGCAGATGTCGCAACTCCGTGGCAAGCCTTTCTATCGATGAAGCTATTATACCAAATGTCGCAAAAAGCATGGCGTAGCGGTCTCTCGGCACAACCTGTGATGCTATAACCTCGGGTACTAACCCAAGAGCTTGGGCCACATGCGCTTCTACACGCGGATCAAGGTGCGCAAAATTCCCCATCGCACCCGAGATTTTACATACTGATATTTCCTTTTGAGCATTAACCAATCTCCTGTAGTTACGCTCAAATTCGGCATAAAATCGGGCAAGCTTAAGGCCGAATGTGATGGGCTCCGCGTGTACACCGTGTCTCCTCCCCACACACATCAGATATTTTGTCTCTTCCGACCTTTCTTTTAGTGCACACATAACCGCCTCGATATCACCCAACAAGATATCGCACGACTCCTTCAACTGTAGCGAAAAGCATGTGTCTAGGACATCAGAGCTGGTCATACCATAATGCAGGTATCGCACATCTGCGTTTGAGGACTCTGTTATGTAGGAGAGAAAGGCAATGACATCATGTTTTACTTCTGCTTCTATTTCGCGAATTCTCTGTATGTCAAGCTGGCCGCTGACGGTCTTAAGACTGTCAAGCACGTGGCCGGGTACAACCCCCAATTCCACTTGTGCTTCGCATGCGTGTACTTCTATTTGCAGCCAAATTTTGTACCTATTCTCCTCTTCCCAAATTGCCGTCATCTTGGGAAGACTGTAACGTTCAATCACTATAGATCTCTGAAGCTCAACGGGCCAATAGTAAGGCAAATCTGCAACTTGCACAACAGGGACTCATTAAGTCACAGACCCTCTTCCAGATCAGTGCCACTAGCAGCGAATTTAGCAACAAAGCCTCATGCATAGACAAGTAAGAGAATCAGCCGCGCAAAACGCAGGGATGTAGCAGTGTCAAACGGATCTCGAAGATCATAATGAAGTGCGGAGTTACGCGCTAGATGCGATTTTGTCCGCATTTTCGGGAGTTATCGAGCTATTTATTTTTCTTGCTTCATACCTAGCGCTCATTTATCATGGGGCGTCGTGACTGCGGGAGTAGCTCAGTGGCAGAGTACAACCTTGCCAAGGTTGGGGCCGAGGGTTCGATCCCCTTCTCCCGCTCATGGCTTCGTGCGTTTTTGTCTGTCAAGTTTAGTAGTGACATGGGCTCGCGGGAGTAGCTCAGTGGTAGAGTACGACCTTCCCAAGGTTGGGGCCGAGGGTTCGATCCCCTTCTCCCGCTCATGGTCTCTCGCTTGTCGATGGCTAGGCTTGTGTGGGTCAGTGACAGATATGGTGTCTTGAGCACATCATAACAGCACCTTCAAAATGAAACTTGCACTACTTGGCCGTAACCCAAACTATCACGCAACGCAGAGTGATGTTTCAGCCATGGTTTGCGCCACCTTCATGCAATGCCCATAAGTTAACAGGCAAGTGGCCTGCCGGCAGATATCCCACATCATAGAGGGCTTCACGCTCTCGGCACATGCTTTGCCACCGATGTACTACCACATTACTTTTTTGAAGTGCTTTCATGATACAGCTATCCTTGGGTATGCTGTCCTTCTTTGCCATACCCTTTTTGGTATACCACGTATTCTGCTCTACAGCCACGTTCATATACATTGCAATCGGACAAATTTGTAGACAAGCGCAGACCATATTTACCTACGCGTTAGAAGATCTTACTCCAGCGTTCTGCGGCATAGAACCTGAATCATCCGAATCCCGGACACGCACAACCGCCCGGAACTCTACATGTTGTCAGCATTGATGTACACACCAATAGTGACTCCACAATCGTTATACCTTAAGTGATACACCAGATCATAGGGCATCTGGGGCTTTCTCCATGGAAAAAGCAGACGGGTACCGCACCTTGCTCTTTTTGATACCGAGGGGCCACTCGACATTCTTTGCGATACCTCTAAAGCACTGGCCAGCAACGCATTGGCAATGTTCCTCATATTGTCCATCTTCCGGGAAATTTTCTCGCACATAATCCAAAAACACGATGCTTACACCTCGCAAACGCCATGAGCGGGATTCACCCCCTGTTGCAAAGCCTCCACGCTAGCAGGCGGTAACGCACCATTCATAAATAAGTGCCTCCAAGAAAGTGATGTGGATGCGGGCTCCTGTGCGCACTTGCCTTCGTACTGGCACTTCCCATCGCACTCGTTATTCAGCGTCGTAATCGCGATCCAGTGCCTAACACCACGAAAGTTATTTTCGAAGTCGTCTTGGATCACAGCACCTCGCTCACACCTTGATTATGTCATCACCCATGTGTATCCCTAAGCCCCAATCCAATATTGTCATGCACCTTAGGACACAATCGTGCCTCCACGGCGGTAGTAAGCTCTAAAGAACGAAAAAACACGGAACCTCACGCATCTTCTGCACACCGGAACAAACAAACTGAGAACCCCAATGAGCTGGGATTACACCATATACAACCCTAGGTTGTAGCATCAGCACTCAGCAGGCCCAATGTACCAAGCGGAAATTACTCCCCTTTCCGAGAAAGAACCCGCATTGGGGCGTCCAGAAAAACTTCCCGCCAACCGCGCTTACGTAGCGCAAACGCCAGGAACAGAGCTACAGACGCGTACACAACGTTCCACCCAGACATGGATAACCCCAAGAAAACAAAGCTGGGCGTGCTGCAGGACACAACGTCCCGATTTAGTAAATCGAGTTTCATTTCACTGAGGGTAGAGCCGACTTCCAATTCACCTGCGCAGTGTAAAAAATCCGCAAACCATCCGTATTCCAGCCCCGCATGGTAACTCGAAAGCACTATAACACCTAAGTAGCACGCGACTGATGCAGAAAAGGAATACCTATCCCCTCTCCATATGCTAATTAAGGACGGCAATAACGCGGCAAAATACGGAATCCTCTCGTACAGGCAAAGCTTGCACGGAATCAGCTGAAAAACCATCTCAGCAATGTAAGCGGAAGCTAGCGCCAGAATGCTACCAACAAGAAAAAGAACCCCACATCGTCTCACAAACCAACCCCCCGAATAAATGCTGCGCGCAGAACTACAATACTATATTTCAAAGCATAAGACACCTGCAGCTTAGCACAAATGAACGCCAGCATGTACATCAGCACCACGGAGTAGATCGACAACACCGCCCCCTCACTCATTATTGACAGGCAGTTGCTGTATCTCAACCTAAGCATCGATGCAGGCCATGGCCTCAGGACAATCAGGAGATTGAAAAACACAAATGGCACCAAAAAGAATATAAGAAGGTGCATTGAGTAGTTAATCCACAACGGACACTGGAATATTTTAGCACAGATTTTGTCGTAGGAACCGCCGACAACATTGTACAACGACACTACAGCCGGCATCGCCAGAGCAACGCTAAGAAGCTGCCCGAACGCTGCTTGAATCACCACCGTATCAGCAGCGTTATCCAGGCGCTTTTCTTGATTACTACTCTGGAACACAAAAATGGATAATACACCAACTACAAGCAGGGAAGTTGCTATCTGAAGAAAAAACGGCGCCATTCCCAAACCACTGGCAAACGCAGCTTCCGAGAGAGGAGGAAAGAGGCCTTGTATCATGTAATAGGCAATGTGAGAAATTAACAAAGCCGCAAGCGAAGCCCAGTGTTCCTGCCAAGCCGGTAGATAGCCTATTCCCAGGAAGGTACTTATCACCCTACCAGGAATCACCAAACCGATAAGCCTGATGAAAGCCTTAAGAAGAGATCTAAACATATCTGAAGCCACAAACGTGAGTGTAAGGGGCCGAAAGAACAGAAAAGTGCAAACTGCCCAGCACTTAGATACCTACTCCACAGGGTATGTCAATCGTTTTTACCAAAACGGCTTGACCTATGACGCACTGATGTGTAGAATTCGCGGGTTTCGCATTCGGTGGGTCTCGTGGCTAAGAAAGGTGCTAGTCTGTTGGTCAAGTTGGTAAGCAGCGCGGGTACAGGCTGTTTTTACGTCAAAAAGCGCGACCCGAAAAAATTGGTCGAAAAGCTGTCTTTCCGTAAATATGACCGGATAGCCAGAAAGCATGTTCTGTTTAAGGAAGAAAAGCTCAGATAGGGGCTTTTGCTTGCTGCGTGGCTCCCTTTGATGTAGGCTTTTCTCTGCGTGTGTCGACGGGCAGCTGTTGTCCTCAACCCATGTGGTGCGGTTCTAGCCGCAGAAGCTGCAAGCGTGCTCTGGAATAGCAGTCAGTCTAATAGTGGTCCGGCTTTGGCTACACGTGCGTTCGCAGTGGAGCGTAGGGGAAAGCAGCTTCCATGCATTTACAGGCGCTTATATACACCGCAAATAACATACGATCTAGTTCGAACAGCACGTAGGCTGGGAAGGCACCTGAACTTATATGCAAGGGGCAGGAGCCCGTCGGCTATGACCTGGCCTATACCCTTCTTGAGACACATGTACACTCGATACTGCACCGTCTCCTAGCGCGAGCACGGGGCCTGGGGCATACTCCGGATAGTCATCGCCTGTTGCGGATTCATATCGCTCACTGGCGCCGTGGGTAATGTCGTTCTGCACTGCCTGTATACCCTGTCGCGCACCAACCAATGCCGAGTTAGCGTGCTCCAAGGATTCGTTGCCATCGATCACAAGATAGTCTTTCTCCACGCATAATACTGTGGAAGTGGTCTCTGTGTGCTTCTGTCCCCGGTCATCAGAATGACCCACATCCTCGTTCCCAGAATGCCTGAGCTGCAACCCTGGACCTCTGGATTCTTGAGACACCGATAGCAAAAACTCTTCATCTCTTTGGCATTTCACCTTGTCGGACACCCACATAATGCCTATGATCGCGGCAGCTACCGCGATCAAAATCGCAATTGCAGACACAGCAACTAGGACTCGCGCGTTTAAAGTCGCAACAAAATTAGGTGCAAGCAACCCAAAAATTTCTTTCCCAAGTACAGCCATCGAGACCACGATTAAAGCCGCAGTAGCAGCAAAAAGCACGCTCACTGCAATCAACTGGCCCCTGTTCCGTGCAACAAACCCGCGTGCTAAACGGTTCCTGCACAGCAGAATCTTCTTCCCTTCATCATCAAGTAACCCCAGGGAGGCCAATACCCGAGAATATGGAACCTCTGCGCCGTCACCCATGGTAGTAAGGCTTTGTCGGGGATCAGCAAGCAGCAAATTGATGATAAACCTATCGCCGCTATCTATAGCAACATCCATGGGGGTCTTTCCACCCAATCTGGCGTTCAGGTTAATGCCTTTATAGCCGAGTAATTTCTTCACAAACTCGAAATCTCGTATCTTAACGGCCAGGTGCATTATGGTTCCGGTCTTTGGCGCGTTAACGTTTAAAGCAGTGAACCCCAGGGCACTTGCAGCGTTGGGATCGCAGCCGGAATGTTCGATGAGAAACTTCGCCATTTTTATATTGCCGGATTCCACAGCTATATACAGGGCGGTGCGTCCGTCAGGGCGTTTGCTGCGTTTGTATATATGAGATAGAATTTTCTCCTTTTGGGCATCAGAGATAGAGCTCCCCCATTGCCCAAGTTCCGCAACCATGGACTTAAATCCCCATGCGCCGTCGACCCTGGAATCAGGATCTAAGCCTGTGACGTTCTCCACGATGTATTTCATCATTTCTAGATTATTGTCGGCACAGCTGGCCGCATAATGCATAACGCTCCAACCATCGCAATCAGCTTTCAGCAGGACATCTGGGCACCTAGCTTGCAGGAACTGCAATACGTCAGTCGACCCGCTCAATGCCGCGATGTGCCCAACATTGGAGTAAGGAATCTTCGTTCTACCTGTGAAAGCTCCAGCGTCGAGTAGCAATTTGACTATCTCAACATTGTTAGACTTTGCGGCACAGTGTATCGGGGTAAATCCGTGCAAGTTATCCGCATTAACATTTACACGTTCATCCCATAGCAACCACCGCACCACATCGACGCAGCCATAGTAGGCAGCCATAGACAGCAGCTGTTCACCTAAGCTGTTTTCGGGGCAAGAAACCATGTTCCGTCGCGCAACCGGTGTATATGCCTTGCTCATCAACAACGGTTTACCAACGCTGCCCGAAGGCGTAGCTTCGTGAGAAGATTCGTCTTCCGAAGCAGATGGGCTACTAATCTTGATCGCCTGCCTGCTGCGCGAGAACACCTTGCGCGACATATCATGATACTTGTGCGTATTTTTCAGGCTCGATAGCTCATCAGTGAAACGCTCGTTGCATCTCAAAAACAACTCAAGAACCCGCAGATGTCCTCCTTTTACCGGTTCCATCAATGACCCGGGGTTCAGCTCCAGTTCGAGGTTGAGCAGTGTCACAAAGTCCAGTATGACATTCCGAGCACGTGTATTGCCCTGCATGTGATCTAGCAATTCCTCGACACCGGTTTTCTCCAGAAGCAAGTTCATTATTTCGAGCAGCTCGCCCCCATTGCTGTGATCACCAAGTGCTATTCTCGCGGCGTACACTACTGGAATAATGGCTTTGCCGGCACCTTGAGTATCATGCATTTCGTGTTGGCAATTCGCACCTAGGTTGATCAGTGTCTCCACCATTTGAGAGCACTTTTTCTCTATTGCGTAGAAAATGGCAGTTTTGTTCGTGTGTTCCATGTGACGCATGCGTAGCTTAACCCCTTGCATCTTGCTATCACAAAGCGGTGCAAGCTTTTGGGTTGCAACCGCATTAACGTCTACACCTCCATCAATCATGGGTTTGCAAAGCTCGTAGAGCTCTCCCCCACTGACGCCAGCCTTTCCTAACAAAAACGGCAAATGAATGGGCTCACACTCGTGAACCATCACAATATCCCCAGACGACCACAGCGGATTAAACAGTTTATCCCCCGGATCTGTACTGAAGGCCACTTCCCCTTTGGTGAGATTCTTCGCAACATACAGCTTTGACTGAGGTTGATTACCGCTTCTCGCGCACGCGCGTACTACATCTCTCCAAACACCGTTATCCAATTCCATCGATCCTGCGACTGCGCCATTCAGTTTGGCAGCAAGCTCCGGCAGAGCGTTGCTACCTTGCAACACATGCGTGCGCATGAGTAAATCCCCCAACCAATCTGCTATTTGACCCTGAATTCCGGTGTTCTAAACTTTGGTGTTTTTAAACCATTCTAGTGAGTTCCCGGAGTTCCACCCAGGATACCGGTTTTGTACCAAAGATACCAAGACAACACAAGTTTGGCGGGAATTGTATGACTTTGTACAAATCTAGAGTTAATAGGAAGTTAACTTATAAAAAAATCGCGGATACACCTGGCCTACGACTCAATCGACCTAGTATTTTTGGTATACAAAAAAATATGAATTAGACATCAGAATCTGTCGGACATTTTTCAAGATTTGCGCTTTAAGCAGCCGCATTTAGGGGATCCACCGCGCGCAATGTGTATTACACGCAATATTTTTATGAGTGAGCGGCAATTCTGTTTGATTTCTCTGTTTTTGAAGGTATATTCTAGTGCCGCGCGGTTCTGGAGCGGCCTGCGGTTTTCTGTTTTTTGTTTATGGGTACGTCATGGAAGGTGATGAGACTTGCGGGGATGTGGGGAGTTTGGAGTCTGGTGGTGCCATACCGGAGGATCTCAAATCCAAAGTCATGGAGGTCGTAATTGACTGTCTAAAGTTGAAGGATGAACAAAAGCAGGTTCTTTCTGGAACCACGAATTTGGCAAAAGACTTCAATTTGGACAGCCTGGATTTCGTAGATCTGGTGATGTCTCTGGAAGAAAAGTTCTCTATAGAGATCTCAGACGAAGAAGCACAAACGCTGGAGACCGTGGATGACATTTGCAAGTACATACATAGCAGATCGAGTGCTGCGTAGCGCATTGTTCCGCTACGGGCCCTTGGGCGGCTTATTTGGTGCAGTCTGCAGTTCCTCGTATCGTTAGCAGGCCTGTCACACGTGGCTTGTGTGGCTCGGTGGTGTCTTTATAGTTGGGTTCAGGGTTTGCATGTGGTGTTCGTATGTCTGAGAGAGTGAGAGTTGTAGTAACCGGGATGGGTTTGGTGACCCCCTTGGGGCACGACATCAAGTCAGTCTGGGATAACCTTACCAATGGGGAGTCTGGCATAGGGGCTATCTGTGGATTTGATGCCTCAGACCTGGATTGCAAAGTGGGCGGCCAGGTATTGCTTGAGAGTCACAAAGATCAGCCAGAGAGGCATGTGCTAGATCCTACTCGGTGGCTGGACGAGAGAGAAGTCAAAAAAGTAGACCGTTTTATCATTCTAGGCATCGCAGCTGCGGATATGGCGCTGTCGGACTCAGGTCTGTTGGACTCGAAGCCGGACTTAGATCGAGTGGGGGTGTTGGTTGGGTCTGGAATAGGAGGCCTTCCGTCAATCGAAAGAAATGTGACAGCTATGAATGAGCGTGGCCCTAGGAGAGTGAGTCCGTTCTTCATACCGGGAAGCCTGGTTAACCTGCTACCTGGACACATTTCTATGAGGTATGGATTTACTGGGTGCTGCAGTGCGCCTGTGGGTGCTTGTGCCACCGGTGCAATAGCAATAGCTGACGGCGCGCGAGTTATCGCGTCCGGGGAGGCAGATGTTGTGCTGGCGGGAGGCGCTGAAGGTTCGTTATGTAGGACATCCGTTTCTGGATTCTGCGTCATCCAAGCCCTTTCCACAAAATTCAACGACACGCCGCATTTAGCTTCGCGCCCTTGGGACAAGGACAGGGATGGCTTTGTAATGGGCGATGGTGCCGGAGTTGTAGTGCTGGAAAATTATGAGCACGCGAAAAAACGAGGAGCAAAGATCTACGCAGAGCTGGTGGGGTACGGCTTAAGTTCCGACGCCTACCACATAACGGCCCCTCATCCCGAAGGCAAGGGTGGGGCACATGCAATGAAGCGCGCCCTTAAGGCTTCAGACATTTCCCCGGAAAACATAGGATATATTAACGCCCATGGTACCTCAACTCAGGTGGGAGATAGCGTAGAGATAGCCGCAATCAAAGAGGTGTTCGGCACGCATGCCTACAACGTACCGATATCTTCTACCAAGTCTGCCATAGGGCATTTATTGGGTGCTGCAGGGAGCGTCGAGGCAATTTTCACTGTGCTTTCCATTTGTCACGGGATCGTGCCTCCAACATTGAACCTGCTAAACCCTTCGGAGGATAGCAAGCTCAATCTCGTGCCTCTGGTGTCGCAGGAGCACAAAGTGTCGAGTGCCATTTCCAATTCCTTTGGTTTTGGTGGAGTCAACGCATCGTTGGTGTTCAGCGCAATGTAGCGAGCCTCTGTCTTCTTTTACGCGTATGCTCAATATCTGCGGGCACAGGTTGTGGTTTCGAAATGTGTGGTTGTCCTAACCACCTGGACAACAACTGCAGTGTCGTCCGTGTCAGCTCAGGGGGTATTCCATCTAGCCGCATCCAAGATGGTTAGTAAGCATATCTGCACTTAATAGTTGTGAAATAAAAATACTCTAGCATGGCATGATTCATCATATCACTGCGAAGCGCCATTATGGAATATTTCAAGCAGTTGGTTGCGTCTGCAATGCAGCATAGCGCATCACACCTCTGTTGCGTCGTCGGGCTACCCCCAGCTATAAGGAGACTGGGTCACATGGAGTTCCTGCAGGTAGGGAAGATCAAACCCAAAGACATGGAGGATATGCTATCTTCGTTATTCCCCCCAGAAGTGCGCACGGAGCTGGACAATGAGGGTGAAGCCACAGTTGACATGGAATTTGATGGGGTACCCTCACTGAAAGTGCATGCAATGCGGAACATTGCAGCCCACTCCACTGAAACCAAGATTATAGCCGTTATAGAGGAGCTAACACCCCCCTCGGATGGAGATTTACCACCGGGACTTCTACAAGCGGTATCAGGTTCTTCGTGCGGGGCCGTGCTGTTAGGAGGAGCAGTCCATCACAACAAAGACGCCACTGTCGGCCTTTTATTGGAAAAGATTGGTATGGCTAAGAAGAAGCATATTCTCACTTTTGGGTGGAACGAGCCTCTCATAAGCGCACCGAAGAGCTCAATAATAAGTTCCTACGACAAATCGCAAGCTAGTTTCGACTTTATCAGGAATCAGGCAGCTGACATGGTTGTATTTCGAAGCCTGGACCACAACCTCATTAGCACGATGCACAGCTGTGTCATGATGGGTATTTTGGTAGTTGCAACAGTGGATGCAGCTTCCACCGCCTATATGCTGGAAAGGGTAATTTCCATGTTTAAGGATAGAAAGTCCGGCATCAGATTTCTTTCCTCACACGTACTCGGCGTAGCTTTTCAGGTGTTCATTTCAAAAAGAGCGTCTGGACCGTGTTTGTACTTGTACGATTTCATCAGGTTCAACCAGGAAATTAAGAAGCTAATCGCGGACGACAATGTGGCACAGATAGAAAACCGTAACATGGTTCAGGCGATCCAGGAACTGATCGACGAGGACCAGTTGACACACTACGACGCTCACCCTATTCTGGCCTGCTTGATGAAACAACCTGAAGTGCAGGGCACCGGAGTTGGCACAGCTGACGTTGAATTTTAGGGTCTGAAGGTTTTCATCACCTGCAGTGCAGTCTCGTCCCGCCCCAATTTATCGAAACTTGGCGCTAGCGTGTGCGGCCGTCCCGGTGTAGTGTAGTGCGTTGGTGGACCACAACTTGGAAGCCGTGTGTGAATGTTATCATAGGCTTCCGTTTGCGATCTCCGTGCCAGATTGCTTTTCAGCTTGAAGCGCAACATAATCCCGCATAGAATGCCCAGCATAGGTTCCTGATCTCCTTCTATGACAGCTCTCCTGAATAGCAAGTTACATCTGAACCCCTTGGTTCCGGGCAAAGCCCCTGAGGAAACGACTGTGGTTGTTGCCATGTCGGGGGGCGTGGACAGCTCGACAGTTGCGCTACTGCTGCACCATCTCGGGTACAAAGTCATAGGCGCTACAATGCAGCTATACGGCGGGCAAGCAACACCCGGCAAGTCGTGCTGCGGTAGTACAGACATATATGATGCGAAACGCGTGGCAGGTGCGCTCGGTGTTCCGCATTACGTGCTGAATTACGAAGAAATTTTCAAAAAAGAGGTGATTGACGAGTTCGTGAACTCGTATAAGCGCGGAGAAACTCCCGTACCGTGCGTGCAATGCAACCAGACCGTAAAGTTTAGGGACATGCTCAAGGCCGCAAAAACTATAGGTAGCGATGTTGTGGCCACCGGGCATTACGTGAGAAGGGTCGAAGTTGCAGGCGAACAACAGATATGGGCAGGCAAGGATATCACGAAGGACCAGAGCTATTTCCTATTCCCCATAACCCTAGAACAGCTACAGTTTGTTAGATTTCCCTTGGGTGACCTTGCAAAAAGCGACGTCAGACAGCTTGCTCGGAAGTTCAACCTACCAGTGGCTGACAAGCCAGATAGCCAGGATATATGTTTCGTATCACACAGCTATAGAGACACCCTAAGAAAACTAGACCCCTTGGCCATGAGAAAAGGAAAAATTGTGCACGTGGACGGACGTGTGCTGGGGGAGCATGATGGGATAGCAAATTTCACCGTGGGACAGCGCAGAGGCTTAAGCATTGCATCGCCATATCCCCTATACGTGATCAAGCTTGACCCTGAACAAAATACGGTGGTGGCGGGGCCGAGGTCTTCCCTGATGAAGAAACAGCTGTTCATCAGAGACCTGAACTGGTTGTCGAAACACGACATTCCCGAACATGGGTTGGCCGTAAGTGCCAGGTTGCGATCTTCCGGCCTTGCAGTCCGAGCAACTCTGCTGAGTGACGGGAACGGCTATGGCGCCGTTACACTCGAAGAAGGGTGCGTAATTTCTCCCGGGCAGGCCTGTGTACTATATGATAAGGAGCGCCTTTTGGGCGGTGGTTGGATATATGACAAGCCTTACAGTCAAAATTACACAGCGGAAAGCATGAGCACTGAGAGTGCAAACTTGTGACGCGATAAATGCACTCCAAGGTTGTAGGTAAAACTCGCGCGCACTTGGGAGAGCAACATCGACCCCGGGTACGCAAAGATGTCACTTCGGACAAGAGCCAGAACTCCTCCTCGGATCTATGTAGAATTGAAATCCGCTGCTATCGGTGATAGCCCATTCTCATAACCATACAGCGTACTCCGACAACATTGCCTGTAGAGACATCCAATCTCCGTGCCAATATCTTGCATGAGCATATTATTTTCTTGTTTCACTCGCCTTTGAGTTGTGTATGCACCACTTAAGCCGTTGCCGGATTATTTTTTGTCAGTATCATGTAGTTAATAAATAAACCTTCATGGATACCCGTGAATTCTGGTGCGAGTAGAATGAATGCCGAAGTATCATATCGCAGCTTAATATCCTGCATACGCCTAATACGTACACCAAACGTGGGCCCAGTGGCCTTCCATAGATTGGTAAGGAGGTACAAGAGTCCTGAAACGGCACTGGACGCGCTTGAGTGCGGAGAGTTTGGAAGCATACAAAACATTTGTACGAAAGGCGCGGCGGAGCTGGAAGTAGAACTCTGCCGTGCAGCGGGAGCAAGAATAATCTGCATTTTCGAGGAAGCGTACCCCGAAATGCTGCTTAACATATATGACCCTCCTCCAGTCATCACCGTGCTGGGTAATCAAGATTTGATACGGAAGGACAACAAAATTGCAATGGTAGGCAGTCGCAACGCTTCGGTCAATGGAAGACGCATCGCATATGGAATAGCATCAGACCTCTCTAACGCCGGATTTGTCACTATATCGGGCCTGGCTAGAGGAATAGACAGCGCAGTTCACAGCGTGGCACTTGAAGGAATGCCCACTATCGCAGTGGTCGCGAATGGGGTAAATGTTGTGTATCCAAGGGAAAACCTGCATCTGCACAAGGCAATAGTGCGGAATGGGGGCACAATAATATCAGAGTTGCCGTTTTCTTCTCTACCAAAGGCAAATTTGTTTCCCAAGCGCAACCGCATCATTTCCGGCATTTCCAAGGGCGTGGTGGTGGTTGAGGCATCCAAAAGGTCAGGGTCCTTGATAACCGCAAACCTCGCACTATCCCAAGGAAGGGAGGTCTTCGCGGTACCAGGTTCGGTATTGGATCCTGGCTACGCTGGCAGTAATGATCTGATCAAGCAGGGTGCAGTTCTGGTGCGAAACGCAGAGGACGTCATACAAGCGCTTGATTTTTCGTTCTATTCCGTTGTGGGTGATAAAAAAGATTGCGTAACCGCCACGCGCAATTCAACCGGGAACACGCATCTCACTGAACGGCATCTCACCGAAGTTGGACGTACGATCTTGCAGAAGCTGGGCTCCGACCCTACAGACATAGAAGATCTAGCGGCCTGTACCAACATTGGGATCAGCACACTGCTGGCAACGTTAGTTGAATTAGAGTTGCTGCAGAAGGTTGCGCGCCTTCCGGGGAACAGGTTCATTTTGACCCGAAAATAAAGACGCGGCCATCGTCGATCAAGTTCCCACCCTCCGTAGACGACGTACGGACTCTGCACACGTGCCTCGCCAAAATCTACACGGACCCAGCTAGGACAGAACAAGCATGATGGCCACAACTGCGGTTATGTCCTCTCAAACAGCCTGTCTATTTCGGGTAGGCTAAGCTTGATGTATGTGGGCCTACCATGATTGCATTGGCCAGAATGCGGAGTACTCTCCATTTGCCTGAGCAGGCTATTCATTTCCTCCAGCTTAAGCACCCTGCCACTGCGTATGGAGCTGTAACAAGCGATCGTCCCACATACATGCCTAATTTTTTCATTCAGAAACAGCGCCTCGCCGACTTCGATGATACTCTCGACTATCTTTGCTAGCATCGGCTTCACATCAAACGCACCGAAAATTGCCGGAACCTCTCTAACAACCACAGTCAAATTTCCCATGGGCTCAATCAACAATCCTAACTTCTGCAGTTGTTCCTTGTGATCGGTGAGAAGTTCTAATTCATACTCGTTATCAAGCTCCACAAACTCCGGCATCAGCAGCGTCTGGCGCTTGACTCCCTCTTCTTCCACAACTTTCTTCATGTACTCATGTGTCAGCCTTTCGTGCGCAGCATGCTGGTCTACTATGATGGCATAGCCCCCTGCCCTTGATACTATGTACCGCTCAAATAATTGGCACACGGCGTTACCAAGAGGAAACTCCTCCACCAACAGGCCGGGGGTCATTGCTGCAGTGTCGTCCCTAGTTGCCGCTGGTTCTGTATGGCGATTATTCCATACTGGCGCTCCCGTCGTAGGCATTGCCGTGTTCGTAACCTCCTGGAAATCCCGGGGAACCCCAAACCGCATGCTTTTCCTCATGTCTCTAACAAATTTCTTTGCATAGGTTACAGAACCACGCGCTTTTTGCGGCATATCAGAATCGAGAGTACGGGACATAGCATCGATTGCAAAGTGGTCCGGCATGCTCTTGCTGTTGTCATGTGTGTCAGAAGACAGCCTCTTGTACACATTGCCAGACAGTGCCGTCATCAGCGCCTCAACAATGGCATTGTACACTTGCTTCCTGTCTTGAAATCTCACCTCTAATTTGCTGGGGTGCACGTTAACATCAACACAGGACGGCAAGATATCCAGGCATAATACTGTAACCGGGTGCTTATCTTTGGGAATGAAGCCGCTGTATGCGGATTTGATCGCACCCATAATGACCCCGTTACTGTTCACAGGTCTTCCGTTGACAAACGCATATATCATACTGGACCTGGATCTATTGAATGTGGGCACACTTGTGTACCCCGACACACGAACCGAATCCAGCTTCGCATCAATCTTTAGCGACTGCTCCTGGAAAGAATCACCAAAAGGCTTCATATCACGCAAACGCGACATCAAATCTCCCTTGGCCGGATATTTGAAGATTGGCTTGCCACCGATAATTAGAGAAAACGACATACCAAAGTTTATTATGGCAAGCTTGTACATCAAATCGACTATGCTCTGGGTTTCGGCTTTCTCTGTACGTAGGAATTTCAGTCTGGTAGGGGTGGCAAAGAATAAATCCCTTACCTCCACGGAAGTTCCACAGGACAGTGCATGCGGCGACAGATCCTTGGTTTTCTCACCACCTTCGAATGTTACAGACCATGCATTCTCTTCTTGCTTGGATTTCGAAACTAGCATAACCCTGCCTACCGCAGCTATGGAGGTTAACCCCTCACCCCGAAATCCCATGGACTTGATGTTACTTAAATCCCCATCGACCAATTTAGACGTGGCGTGACAGATAAACGCCTTCTCTATCTCATCTTTCGGAATTCCGCATCCATCATCGACGACAGAAATTAGTGTACGTCCTCCCCTATCCACTCGCACATGAATGGACTTAGCACCCGCATCTATCGAATTCTCGACAAGCTCCTTAACCACGCTGGCTGGGCAATCTATGACTTCTCCGGCGGCAATTTTATTGACAGTATGGGCGTTCAAAATGACTATGGGCACAGCGCCACCAAATTATATTATGCTGTGGCCATTATACTGTACAAAACAAAAAACCTCACACTTGGATTGGTGAGTTACAAGTTGGTATAGGACGCGAAATCCCCTATGTAGCGCCATATCCCGATATGTAGCCTTTGTATCCCGTGACACAATACGTTGCCGTCGTGCATCATTTTATCATTGACCATAGTTGATTAAAGGTATAGAGATTGCCAGTGGTTGGGTAGTTTTTGTCTATGCAGGGCGTCGTTGTGTCGTCAGTTGATGTGCAGAGTGGCCTATTGCTATTCAGCGCATTTGCCAATGCTGATATCGTAGTTAAGGCTATCATGGTAATTTTGATAGCATTTTCTGTAGTTTCGTGGGCGGTTATCTTCAAAAAACAAATAGTGCTCGGAAGGCGGGCACGGGAAATAAAGGAGCTTGAAGAGCGCTTCAGCCCGCGCAGAACTTTCACTAACCTTTCGGAGATGATAGAGAGCAGTACTGGGGTTGTAGCGCAGATACTTAGCTATGGGCTCAGAAATTCTGTGCTCGTTTCAGACAAAAGGAGTGGGCTTCACCGGTTTATGGCCGCGGAACTCAACAGAGTCCTCGATCAACTGGAGGATAATATAGAGATCTTGGCGATTATAGCGTCTTCTTCTCCCTTTATAGGTTTGCTTGGAACAGTGTGTGGGGTTGTACATAGCTTACAATCTATCCCCATTGGTATGGGCGTAAGCATAGCATCCATCGCCCCTGGCATGGCGGAGGCCTTGTTTTCAACCGCCCTTGGATTGATTGCTGCTATACCCGCAAACATATTCTACAACAAGTTTACAGCTTCGGTCGCAAAGATGTCCAACAGGTTGAGTAATCTTGTATACGAACTCGAGGCATTTGCGGGTGATGATGAGGGGTGATCGCGCGTATACGCGGCTCACCCGATACAAGGGTGCTTGTGGATTACACCACGACATAAACGTTGCACCTTTCATAGACGTTATGCTAGTGCTCTTGGTGATATTCATGATTTCACACACGGAGAAGGCGGTGCCGTCGCTTCCCGTAAGTTTGCCACAAGCAAACAAAGCTGTTAACTTGGCCGTAGAACAACCAGTAATCTTGACCATCACTGCAAAAGGTAATATATACGTGGGCAGCAGGCTTTCTGGAGAGGCAAGCCTTAGTGCTGACCTCATGGCTGCAACCAAAGGTAGGGAGACCCAGGTGTTTCTACGAGGAGACAGGGAGTTGAGCTACGGATCGGTTGTTAGAGTGGTAAATCTGCTGCTGAGCCTTGGGCTCAGGAAAGTCGCTCTGGTTACTGGTGATGGTGTGGTTGCCAATGTTGATTCGGGTCGTACGTGAGGCACTTTTAAACAACGTTCACGTAGTACTTTCGATACTTCTGCATGTGGCCATAGGTGCTGTTTATCTCGCTGGTGCGTGGTTTGCAGAACGCGGCGGGGCTCAACGTGGGTCAAGCAATCCGATGGTTGTCCTGAGTCCGCTACTGGAAGAGACTTCTCCGGAAGAACAGTCAATTACGCAGAAGCACGATGCAGAGCACGCAGCGCTCCAAGAGAGGATAGAGAGAATTGCAGAGCAGATCGCCGAGAGAAGTGACGAGCAGGTCGTAGAGGAAGTACGAAAACCCGCTCAAGAAATACCCAAGCCGCCCAGCAGGAAGAAGGCCATGGAGGAGGGACAGGCCGCTCAACAAGCTCTTTCCGTGGAAGCGCTAGTGGGTGATCAATCGCAGGCTGATTCCCCTGAAGAGGAGTTGGCTAACATACTTCAAACCGTACGCGCCGTACGCGGTGAGGCAGAGCAGGAACAGGTTGTAGACGAGCGTGACCCTGCACTAGAAATTGTGAGTACCATCAAGAGCAGGTTCGTCGAGTGCTGGACCGTACCTGCGGGTGCGAAGGACATTGAGGATATAGTGGTAAAAGTTAACCTGGTCTTGGCTCCAAGTGGCAAGGTCATACGCGCAAATGTGGTAGATACGCGCATGTACAACCGAGATCCCTTCTTCCGGGCCATGGCTGATAGCGCCTTGAGAGCGGTGTACAAATGCAGCCCGCTGTCCGAATTGAAGACAACCAGCTATAACCTGTGGCGGGAAATCGTCCTGACCTTCAATCCCAAACCTATGGTGGCCCAGAAGCAGGCTAAAGGGGGCAATAAGGCTTCTGAGGCGTGAGATCGGCGGGGAAGGCAGCCATCCCCCGCACTCCGATCCTGGCTTTCTTGAACTGGCGCGCCCAAGAGAGCGGTCTTACTGGACTACATGTAGAGTTAGAAAGCTTTCTCCTCCCTGACTTGCTCCTCTTTGTAGGGAAAAACCAGAGTGATCATGGTTCCCAAATTTGGCTCACTCTTGATGCTAAAAGTCCCATTCATGAGTTCCACCAGCTTTTTGCTTAAGGGCAGCCCCAGCCCGGTACCTTCATATTTGCGCGAGTGTTTGCTATCGGCCTGCCCAAACACAGACATGACTTTGTACAAGTCCTGCTGAGCTATGCCTATGCCTGTGTCGCTGATTTCCAATATTAGCTTCTCTTCCTGAATTTCGGCACGCAGCTTTACGGTTCCACCCTCAGGAGTGAATTTCACGGAGTTTGACAGCATGTTAATGATAACTTGCTTCATCCTCTTGGGATCTGCGAGCATCACAATAGGCGTGTCAGGCATTTCCCTTTTTAGCTCCACCTTCGCATCCTGCGCCCTCGGTAGCACCATTGTGAAGCAGGAATCTATGATTTTACCCAAGTCAAATTTCACAAACTCCACAGTTAGCTTATTGGCTTCTGCCTTAGAGAAATCAAGTATGTCGTTAATGAGGCTCAGCAGGTGCACACCCGCCTGGTGTATGTCACCTATGTATTCCTTATATTGCTCATTCTCCAGGGGGCCCAGAGATTCGGATTGGATTATCTCCGAAAAGCCTATTATAGAATTAAGAGGGGTGCGTAATTCATGGCTGACATTGGCCAAAAATTGGGACTTACTCACGCTTTCTCTCTCGGCAGTTTCTTTCTGCTCTTGCAGTTCCAGGTTTGCATCATACTGGCTGCTCAACAGCCTGGTATTTTTTCTATAGAAGAACACAATCAAACATGCACATGCGATCATTATCGCACCCATGGGAATTAAAAACATGCTGTGCTCTTTTCTGAACGATCTTTCGATCTCTCTGTGATCCTTAGTCACTCGCAAAAATATTGTTGCATTATCGTCCTGCGTTGCAATCGGAAACACCATTGAGGCAACACCCTGTGCGTAATTGTCTTGCAGAACAGCGCCGCCTTTAAGCACAGAAAGTTGCTCTTCAGATAAAGAATTTCCATGCATTGCATCTTCATTATGGATATTTTCCCCCACAGTAAATAATACAGACCCACCGGAGTCATACAGCACGGCGATGGTATCCTCCAACCCTTCTAACGCCTGCATAAATTCCGCACGCAATTTTATCATTAGATTGACATGATAGGGGCTGGTGCTGATATGAGTGGGAAGTGCACGCAGCAGCACGGTGTATTTACTAAGTATGTAGTGCATTAACACCTGGCTGGTATCTGAAATCGTCTCAGCGGAGGCCTTATGCGTTGTTTTGTCTAATACCCGCACATGTACGTACCAAGAAGTACCGATAAACAGTGCTACAAGCCCTACTAAAGACAAATATCTTATGCATCTGAGCAACATGAATACATTACCTGGCTACCAATTACGGGTGAGGTTAATGACATAAATACATCTCTTCAACACTTATGTGCATTACCGCAGAGTCCTGGTGCGCAATGTTTAAGTTACGTAATTCATGTTGACCTCAAAAGAATAGTTATACTATCCTTGGGCGTTCCTTTGGAAGAGGTCGTGCTTTGGGTAATAGCTTTTTGATCCCATTCTATGCGCCGTTGGACGTGAGCTTCGTCCGTGGGGAAGGAATGTACCTGTACGACGCACGAGGCAAGCGTTATTTGGATTTTGCATCGGGCATTGGGACCATATCCCTTGGGCACTGCCATCCGGCTCTGGTAGAAACTCTGAAAACACAAGGATCCACTCTGTGGCACGTATCCAATTTGTATCGCATAAAGGAGGCGGAGCGCCTGGCGGAGAAGTTGGTGAGTTTCAGCTTTGCAGACGCTGCGTTCTTCTCCAACTCCGGAGCAGAGGCAGTGGAATGCGGGTTCAAGATCGTCAGGTCGTACCAAAATGGCAAGGGCAGGCCAGAAAGGT
>JBQEQV010000040.1:0-1915 GCA_052043585.1 Anaplasma sp.
GTGTGGCATGGCCCGCATGGATTTTGGGCTTGAACCCCAAATCCAGGATAATAGTGGCGAGTTATTCACAGATTCTGAGCGAGAGGCTTTCCAACGACACCAGGTACATACTGCAGTCATCCTGGTACAAGGAGCTATTCCCGGAAGTTATCATCGCGACAAGCCAGAAAAATAGAGTCCAGACTACTCAACTTGGGTACAGATTTGCGACCTCGATTGGTGGGTCTATTACTGGGGAAGGGGGAAATTTCTTGATCGTTGATGATCCAATGAATCCGCTGCAGTCCGAAAGCAAAATATATCGTCAGAGGGTGTGTGATTGGTTTAGTCATAGCCTATTGACCAGGCTCAATGACCGAAAAAACGGAGTCGTAGTCGTGATTATGCACAGGCTGCATGTGGAAGATCTAACAGGATATCTACTCTCAAAAAGTCATGGTAAAAAGTGGCATCTTCTCGCACTGCCGCTGGTAGCGACGCGAAAATCGAAGATTTATTCTATGTCTTCTCTCAGCGTACTTAACAAGAGCGGTAGCCGGAGAATTCTGTACACCAGGGCCAATGGCGAGCCACTGCGGAAAAGTATGAGTCCCAGGTACATAGAAGATCTCAAGAAGGATATGGGAGCATACGTATTTTCCGCGCAATATCAGCAAAACCCCATAGATAATTTGGGGAAAGGCATAATACGTCGTCGATGGTTTGGGCGCTACGACAGTAGATATAATATGCGATATGAAGAGTATGTTATAGTGCAAAGTTGGGATACCGCTTGCAAAAAAAATCGCAATAGCGACTTTAGCGTATGTACGATTTGGGCATGCAGGAACGGGAACTTTTTTTTGATGGAAGTACGCAGAGTAAAGCTTGAATATTCAGCGCTAAAGCTCTTGGTCTTGCAGCTAGAAGCCCTATGGAAGCCAAATGCCATATTGGTTGAGGGAAAATCCAGTGGTATACAGCTTAGTCAAGAATTGGGACAACGCCTGCCAATTATCTCAGTTGCCCCTATGCATGAAAAGGTAACGCGAGTACACAGAGCGGCGCCGCTTATAGAGTCCGGACATGTGCTTCTGCCGCATGAAGCACTGTGGTTGGATGATTTTGAATGCGAGGTGTGCTCATTTCCAAACACACAACATGATGATCAAGTTGATAGCATGACGCAATTTTTGCTGTGGGCCCGGGATACACTTATGCGCGAGGAAAGTGAATCAATTCCGCAAGTGAGGATGCTTTGATTTGCTTTTAGGGATACGATTACTTGCAAAAAGGGTGGTCGATTGACTGAAAATCTAGCCCTAATGTACATCGTGGTCTAATTTGTCATTAAGATAAAATCGGTACTAGGATCATGCACAACACGTCCAGCATCATTATTGAGATGATGGCGATGCGGACAGTGATATCCAAGGCAAAGCATTGTAAGGAGAAGGTGACAAAGGGTGTGCAATCGGCTTTTAAGGTGATAGATAAAGCCCATTGGTAGGGACATTCCCATATCTTCAAGAAAATGTAAATTTACACGTGTATCCGACTTTGATATGCATAACGCCCCGCCTACCTGCTCATCACAGCCAAAGATTGTTGCGCGAGACAAGGAACCGCAAGATGCTGAATAGCTTGCTGAGTATGTATGAAGGAGGGTATGGAGCTTTGAACAGCTCAATTTAATGCGGTACGCATGCCCTCAACTGCTGAGGACGCGGTCCACACGATACCTACTATCGCCACAGTCAATAAGCTCTGCGATTCTTGGCAAGCACGCCGCGATGGTCTTATGCGGAAGTTCGCTCAGGAATGCAGTACATTTACCAATACTTTACCCACATTCCGGTCACAGTTGATGGAGAAGTCCGCAAAATTGCGCCTTTTTTCTCTAGGTATCTGCAACGAAAGCAAGAAGGAGATTTCT
>JBQEQV010000041.1:0-1372 GCA_052043585.1 Anaplasma sp.
CCAGGACGTTGATGAGAGGGCTTGATGATATTTTGCAGTATTCCCAGCAACTTAGGTTCGCAATACTGGTCACAGGCAGGGACTTGGCAATTGAGTACATAAGGCGAATTATCGGGCGCGGTGGCTAAAATTGTTGACTGTAACACATGTGTTTCTACATATATAAATGAGTGGATTTGAGTGCTGATCATGGATGGTGAGGACATAAAGGATTTTTTCGTGAGATTTAGAGGAACCATAGCTACGCTAGTGCTGCTCGTATTGTGTTCTTCCACCGCCGTTTTCTTGTTTGAGACCCGTAGTGAAAACATACTGAAGCAAGAAGGCGATGCCATGTACAAGGCGCTCAAAAGAGTCAGCGAAGAAGGAGTCACAAAGGACTTTACTAACATTGCTGACGGAAAGGGCATTAGTGCACGTTTGGCGAAATTCAAGCTGGCAGAGAGTTATATGCTGAAGAAGGACGTGCCTGCGGCCAGGAAGATTTATGCCGAGCTGGCACAGGATAGCGGCTTAGTGCAAGAGTTGCGGGAGTTAGCGGAGTACTTGAGCGTGGTATTGTCTGTTGGCTCAGGTGAAGGAGAGGTGGCTACGCTTGAAGATAAGCTGATCAAGTTAGCTTCAAGTAAGGAAGGTGCATACAAATCCTCAGCTAAGGAGACATTGGTTGTATTAAAGCTCAAGAATAATGACGTCGATTCCGCAGTTAAGATCATGAGAGAGATACTGGGCGACGCGTCTTCCAATCCAGATGTCAGACGAAATATAGAAAGTTTGCTAAGAGTTTACGGCAATTAACAGTTTTTACGCTTTCCCGTCTTGAAAAATTGATTCCCGATGATTAGGTAAGATCTAGATACGTTGGAGCGGAGTGGCGTCATGGGAGATGTTGAGATTGGAGATGTCGAAGAGTTAAAGTTCGGCGCAGAGGTGGGCAAGGTTCTTAACCTTGTAGTGCATTCTCTTTATACCAATAAAGATATCTTCCTGCGTGAAGTCATTTCCAATGCGTCCGATGCGTGCGACAAGCTGCGATACGAGTCCCTTTCTAATCAAGACCTCTTGGAGACCGGGGACGAGCTCAAAATAGTCATCAGCGTCAATAAGGATAGGCAGGAGCTTACTATACGCGATAATGGAATAGGGATGAGTCGCCAAGAGTTGGTGGAGAATCTCGGGACCATTGCGAGTTCCGGCACACAGAGATTTTTGGAGGAATTGGGTGAAAGTAAGTCCGGGTATGACTTGATTGGAAAGTTTGGTGTTGGCTTTTACTCGGTCTTCATGGTGGCAAGCAAGGTTGTTGTGGAGTCTCGTAAGGCAGGAGAGGAAGTTGGACACAAATGGCAATCTTCTGGAGATGGGGTTTTTT
>JBQEQV010000042.1:0-14446 GCA_052043585.1 Anaplasma sp.
GTATAAGGGGGGTCAACTCCTCTCCCAGGTTCTCCCCTGATGGGCAAAGCGTGTTGCTGTCAGAATCTCTCCAGGGCGCAACAAATATATACTCGGTCGATTTGAGGAGCGGGCGGTCGACCATGCTCACCGATGACAAATCGATAAACACATCGGCATCTTATTCCCCTGATAAGAAATTCATCGCTTTTAATTCGGACAGAAGCGGCAGGCTCCAGCTCTATATCATGAATGCTGACGGCACAAACCAACACAGAATAAGCTCAGGTGTAGGTAGATATTCGGCACCAATTTGGTCTCCTAGAGGGGATTGGATAGCCTTCACCAAATCTGAAGGGGGGGTGTACTACTTGGGAGTCATGAAGCCGGACGGAAGCGGCGAGAGATTGCTGGCACGCGGACATGTGATTGACAGTCCGTCGTGGTCCCCCAACGGCCGGATTATTCTTTTCGCGAGACAAGATCCTCCTTCCCCGGGCGGTCCCTTTGGATCAAGGTTGGTGACTGTCGACCTCACCGGAACCAACACGCGGGTGTTGGACACCCCCACCTATGCCTCAAGTGCCCATTGGTCATCCGTTTTGCAGGACTAGGCATTTTATTAAGCTTGCGGGACCGCTCTTGCACTACTTTTACACGAACATTGCAGCGCGTGACCTATGCATAGTCGCCAACTCCTCCACAAGGCCGCAAAAAGCCTCCCCTCTTTCCTCAAAATTTTTCCACTGATCAAGCGAACTACAGGCCGGAGATAGCAAAATGGTCACTACGGTCCCCCTCGCTGAAATTGCGTGATCAAAAGCGACATGCACCGCCCTCTCCAGGGTATGGCACTTTACATACTCAACTCCGGCTGTTTGCATACTCACGGCAAATTCGTCTGAAGACTCGCCGACAAGAAAGGCCTTTCTTATGTGTGTTGCATACAGGCGCAACAGCCAATCTATCCCTCCATCCTTAGTCCTACCACCAACAATCCAATTTATATCTCTTCGACCCGCCAGCGCCTTTTCCACTGCCGCCGCGTTTGTTGCCTTGCTATCATTGACAAATGTGACATTGGCTATTTTTGCCACAACCTGATTACGATGCCTTAGTCCGGGAAACTCCCTGATAGATTCGATGATCACCTCACCTGAAATTCCGAAGTTTCTCGCCACCGCATAGGCCGCAGCTATATTTTCCAGATTGCTAGTTTTGTCTATCTTTAGATCGCCAATGTGCAGCACCTCGCTACCGTGATGTATGCAGCCATCGAGGAGAGAAACCCCATTGCTCAGATGGCGTTTGCAGGAGAATTCAATCTTTTGCTTCACGCATCTCGCAAGACCGGAGACCACCGGGTCATCATGGTTAACTACCGACAGCCCACTAAAGTTTAAGATCTTCCCCTTTGCGGCCACGTAGTCCCGCATGTTACCGTAAACATCAAGATGATCTGGGGTTGTGTTTAAAATGACACCAATCTCCAGTTCCACGTTGCGCAAAAGTCCTATCTGGTACGAAGATAACTCCAGGATGTAAACTTCCCGATCTGAAGGGAGCGAGAGAACGCATTTCCCAACATTACCCCCCGTTTCCGCATCAATATGTGCATTTCTAAAAATCCATCCTATAAGTTCCGTGGTTGTGGACTTGCCATTGGTCCCGGTTATGCCAACGAAACGTGCCTTTCGTGACCGGCAAAACATCTCCACATCAGACGTTATGGTGCAGCCCACCTTCGCAGCAAGACGCACCACCCAATGCCTCTTATACGCAGAGCACGGCACCCCAGGGCTGAGAACCAACTCTGAAATCCGGTCCCAATCGTAGTCATAAGGATGAACAAACTCGCACGCAATGCCAAGCTCCCTGCAATACTGCAATACCTCTGCGTTATCATCCCACACAAAAACCCGGGCACCACTCTGAACTAGAGATTGCACCACGGACAACCCCGTCTTTCCCAGACCGAAGACAGCTACCCGCTTGCCGAGATAGCGGGGAAGCAAGATCATACGCCTACCCCTACCCCGTTAGCACTAACTGCGATGATAGCGCCGGAGCACCGCGGATGTCAACACTAGCAGTTGTTCGTATGCAACAAAAACACAAGTGTAAAATGGCACCCGCATCATAGAAAATTTGCAATGCAGTGTCCTACACAAATCGCTTCACCAAGATCCTATCCGTGGTACAATGGCGCGTCCGTTATTGGTGTTCTGGCCGTATGGAGTGTGTTCCTGCCGTATTGTGTGACTCTGATGAGCGTGCAATGCACAGAATCACTGAGGAAACCATCGCGCTGATCCCGTCATTGGGAGTTAGGGACTCTACCCTACTGGAAGCATGCAAGCGGCTGGGCGTGGAGAATAGCTTTTGCAAGTTTCCCGAGGGCATAGTGAGCGTGCTGAGGCGCATGAACGGGGAACTGATCCGCTCAGTGACTAGCGCGTTCCAAAGCATAAATCAGGAGGAGCTTCCCAGGATGCGAGACAAGGTCGGGCATCTCGTGAAGTTGTGCATACTGCATAATATCTCGCTGCCCAACTCTAGACAGCTGATTAAGTCCATTCTGTGTTTTGCGATGCTGCCGCAGAATATGCGTTTATATGCACAACTGACTTTCGAGGTCGCAGATATGGTGTGGCATCTCGCGGGAGATTCCTCGACAAACTTTAAGTATTATACAAAACGAACTACTGTGGCCTGGGTGTATGTATCGTCGCTGATCTACCTAACACGAGATTTTTCCGAGGGCTTTTCCGCAACCTTCGCCTTCATGGAAAGGCGCATAGCTGATGTGTTGGTGCTTCAAAAATTGAAGGGTTCCATAGGCAGCAGGTTGGCTAAAGCCTTTAGTGCCTTTGCCGTGCGTTTTGATTGATGTGAAATTTTGCATATGCGGTAATATAAAAATAAATTTCTGATACGATCTTTTCGTGATATCTAAAGTCGGTCTGTTGTTCCGTGTCAAAAACTATGTACCGTAGAGTCGCCAGGGCTGTGTCCGTGGCAAAGCCGGACTTTTCCCTGCCAGGGCTTCTGGGGCATAATGCCTTACACCAAGAAAAGGACAAGGACGACAAAACCTCCGGGTTTGTGCAAAAATCGCTGTCGTGCATCGACAGGGTCGTAAATTTCGTGTTTAGAATAGACAAGAAAGTCCAGAACGAGGCGCTCAGAGCATCGTGGGGGCCTTTACTGGCTGGCTTAGTCGTCATAGTAATATTCTTTGGGTTCTTTGGCGTGTGGGCTGCAACTGCACCGCTAGATGGAGCCGTGATCGCACCTGGTGAGGTAGTCGCGTCAATGAACAGACAGGTGGTACAGCACCTAGAGGGAGGAATAATCAAGGAAATACCGGTTCGTGACGGAGACACAGTAAGCAAGGGTGAGCCCTTGGTATATCTAAATGACACAGCCGCCAAAGCCAATTTGGGTATTATCAGGGAAAAAATGCTCATTTTGTTGGCGACCGAAGCCAGGTTGTTGGCAATAAAGAATCAGCTGGAGGACATCGAGTTCTCCCCTGAAATTCACGATCTATCCAGCGCTAAAGTCGTCAGCAAAGTTCTAGAAAATCAGAGGGAGTTATTTCATTCACAGAAACAGAGTATATCAGGCCAGTTGCAAATATTGCAGCAACGCATAAAGCAGCTGAACCAGGAACTCGCAGGATTGGCCGCGCAACTGGAGTCGGAAGAGAAGCAATACAAGCTGATTAGCGAAGAGCTAGAGGCGAAAAGAAGCCTGCTTTCGGAAGGATATATTAGCAAGCCTTACATACTGAATCTCGAGCGTGCACACGCCGACGCCGAAGGAAAGCTCGGTCACATCAAAGCGAAAATCGCCAGCGTCGAGCAGAAAATAGGCGAAAACCAGCTTGAAATGCTAAACATCACAAACTCGGTGCTAGACAGGGCGAATGCAGAATTGAAAGAGACCGATGCCTCCATAACAGACCTCAGAGAGAGGTTGATGGCAGCAGAAGATGTGCTCAAGCGTACAGTCATCAGATCCCCACAAAACGGAATCGTGACCGGTCTGAGATACCACACAGAAGGCGGTGTTATACCATCTGGAGGGGTAATAATGGAGGTGGTGCCGGCGGATGATGACCTGATAATCGATGCAAAAATGCCCACAAGGAACATAGAAGAAGTGTTGTCAGCTCAGGCCGTGGAAGAGAATTTGGTGACCAGCGGCGAGCACAGGGGACTGAAAGCAAAAGTCAGGTTAAGTGCCTATAACATCCGCAAATTTGGGCTGATCGATGGCATAGTTATTCAGGTGTCTGCAGACGCGCTTACCGACCCGCAGGGTGCCAAGTATTATTCGCTTAGGGTGGTGATTCCCAGGTCAGCATACTCGGGGAAATTTAAGAATCTCAGGCTCCGTCATGGAATGCCCGCAGAAGTATTCGTGGTCACACGCTCCCGCACCTTATTGAGTTATCTACTGACGCCAATAACTAGTACTTTCGAGAAGGCATTCAAAGAGCGCTAAGCGGAAGTGTAAATGCCGCATGACGTGTCGCCGGTGTCGCACATCCCCCCGCGATATCACCCATTCCCGTAGACAGACGGCAAGCTCTTCTCACTGCGACGTTTATGACACGTACTCGTTGATCCTGTTTTCCCGCACCTTATCATTTTGAAACACGCGGCACAGCACCATGACGGACGACAACCCCATTAGCACCATTACCAAGGCATATGGTGCGGCATCCATGTGGCGCTCATCGCCGACTAGCTCATAGATGCGTGTGGCCATGGTCTCAAAATTGAAAGGCCTTATTATCAGGGTCGCGGACAGCTCCTTTATGGTGTCAACAAATACCAACAAAAATCCCACCATGACGCTTTTCTTGATCATCGGAATGTGAACGTTGATGCACGTAGACACAGCACCATGCCCCATGAGCCTCGAAGACCAGTCCACTTCCTTGGGGATTTTGTTCAACCCGGACTCAATCGGGCCTATGGACGCAGCAAGGAACCTAAAGGTATAAGAATACAATAGGCCACCAATAGTACCTATCAGAGCTATATCAAAAAACCTTTCGCTCACAAATTGAGACAACTTTCCCAGTAAGATAACGATGCCCACCGCGGTTATGGTACTCGGGATGGCATACCCCGTAGATACGAATCTGACTATATAGGATAACCCTCCTTTGCCCCGAGTCAGACATGACATTATCACAGCAATAGTCACTACCATGGCTGCGGTTATAGACGCAATGCCCACGCTATTTAGTATTACTGAGAAGAATTCCGCGCAGTTTATGCCCGGCAGCCTCTCCAGTGTCCAGTACACCAAAGGGGTCACAGGCAGCACGAACCCCATAAATACCGCAAGCAGACAAATGCAGTATATGAACGCTATCACCAACTTGCTGTTAAAATGCCACCTATAACAATAATTTGTGTTCATTTTGATCGCGGAATAGGAGGCCTCGTCGCTGCGTAAAAACTTCTCTAGTGCCATAATTAAAAACACAAATGAAAGCGCCAGCAAGGCTAGTATGCACGCCGAATGCTTGTCGTGTAAAAGAAACCAGTGACGATATATTCCAGTTGTGAATGTGTTTATGGTTAAAAACTGAGGCGTACCAAAATCGGAAATTACTTCCATCAACACCAAAGACACGCCAGCAACCATGGAAGGCCATACCGCGGGAATGACAACTGATGTTAGAATCTTGTATCTAGAGCAACACAAAGTCGTAGCAACCGCAACACTATTCCTTACCGCGATAAATGCGGTACGGGCCAACATGTACACGTACGGGTACAAATTGAACCCCATGATCAGCGTGCAGAAGAATAACGACTTCACGTCAGGAAAGTAGTAGTCGCCCTTCCCCCACTGGAAGAAATCCCTCAAAGCACTTTGCACAGGGCCAGAAAAGCCAAAGATGTTCACGTACACGTACGCTACTATATACCCCGGTATGGACAGTGGCAGAAACAATGCGACTTCAAAAATTCTACGGCCGGGAAACGAGTAATACGTGATAAACCAAGCACTCATCACCCCAACAAACAACACCACAATCCCAACGCCGATCATTAACGCCCCCGTGTTGAAGACGTACTCGGGCAGTAATGTTGCCAGAAGACCAAACCGCCTGTCACTTTCGGTGAAAAATACAACAACCAGAGAAAAAACCGGCAGAGCAAAAACCAGCGCCAGAGTTACAAAAAAGAGATGTCCTGAAAACCGTAACAACACTGTGGCACTGCCACTTTATCTAACGAACTACTATGGATTATAGTTTATATTTTTACCGATACTACTGGAAAATGGCGGAAGTCACTCTTACACGCTGACATTGCGCAGTAATTGCACGTTGGGGGCAATTTAGTAGATTCCAATCACATCAAACCACTTGGGAATATGACGTCTCGATACTTGTACATGCGTGCCACTTCCCCATGGAGACGCGAAGACCGATGCAGATTTTTGTTGTCGCGCTAGCGCTTATATGGTATACATGCGCGCTATTTCGAGTAGTACGGGTCTTGTCTATGTCTGGTGGCAGGTATGCCTTGCCCGTTATGGCGTTCCACTGGGTCATGGCCCTGGCGATTATTGGGCTTGTAGCGCTGGGCTTCTGCATGACAAGTATGTCTTTCTCTGACAATTCCGCAAAGCGGCAATTATACGCAGTGCACAAAGCTTGCGGTATTGTTGTGCTGGCGATATTGCCCGTTAGGCTTTTGTCTCGCTTGTGTTCAAAGGTTCCCCCATACTCCGACAAGATATCTAGGGCTTTTGTGGTCTTGGCAAAGGTTGTTCACTTTTTCTTGTATGTGCTCATGTTTTGCATACCGGTATCAGGATATTTGATGAGTTCTGCTTCGGGGCACCCTGTGTTTATGTGGTATTTTACAATTCCGGCTGCAATCCCCAAGGATGAGTCAGTTGCGTCGATATTCTCCGCTGTGCATGAGATCTCGGTGTTCGCGCTTATAGCTGTGGTGGTGCTGCACGTTCTGGGCGCATTGAAGCACACCTTCTTTGACGGAGACAACGTCTTTAAGAGGATTATTTGAGGTTTTGAGTGCTTTCGCACGCATGGAGGAAAGGCGCGGACTTTTTGGGCAGTAAGTTTGCCATAATGGGCGGTGCAATGAGCTGGGTCTCAGAGCCGAATTTGGTGTCTGCAATATCAAATGCCGGTGGGTTCGGGGTTCTAGCGTGTGGTGCCATGTATGCACCAGAGCTCAAACTTGCTATACAGCAGACTAAGAGTCTGACCAGTAACCCTTTTGGGGTTAATTTGATTGTGATGCATCCAGACTTGGATAATCAGCTGGAAGTGTGCATGCAGGAGAAAGTCTCCCACATAGTTCTAGCAGGCGGGGTACCTGGCGGTAAAACTATAGATCGCATTAAGGAGTCCGGAGCGAAGAGCATATGTTTTGCTCCTTCTCTGTCCGTCGCCAGGAGATTGGTAAGAATGGGAGCCGGAGGTCTGATAATAGAAGGTATGGAGGCCGGGGGTCACATAGGCCCGGTAAGCACCTCTGTGCTTGCTCAGGAGATTCTGCCGTTCTTTCGCAAGGACCCAAAACTGAGTGACCTGCCAATTTTCGTAGCAGGTGGCATAGGTACTGGCGAAATGATAAGCGGCTACTTAAATATGGGCGCTAGTGGCTGTCAGATAGGCACCCTTTTCGTGTGCTCGCACGAGTCTAGAGCGCACCCGAATTTCAAGGATGTGTTTATTCGATCATCCTCCAGAGACGCTGTACAGTCAGTGCAGCTGAGCAAGGATTTTCCAGTCATCCCGGTAAGAGCTATAGCGAACGCCGGTAGTTCTCGTTTCATAGACCTACAGCGTGAGGTGATATCCTTGTATAACGCAGGGAAAATTTCCAAGGAGGAGGGACAGCAGCGAATCGAAAGATTTTGGGCTGGGTCTCTAAGACGGGCAGTTGTCGAAGGCGACGTGCATGATGGTTCGCTAATGGCTGGTCAAAGTGTAGGCTTTGTTGATAGCATTAAGAGCGTGAAGCAAATTATAGAGGATTTGGTACAGGAGGCAGAGCGCTGTTTTTCTCGCTCTAATTCCCAATCTCAGCCATAAAAATTGCGTAGGCGTTTATATACAAATAACGTAAGTGGCGCCCCATGGTTGATGCGCTGACAGCATCTTGGTCGCTTGACCAGCCAACCCATAAGTGCTACGATCGCGTCGCTCATGTTTGCCGTCCGGCAATGTAGCACACTTGGGTTATTTGTTGGGGTATAAGATGAAAATTTTTAAGATTGTATCTAACCTTCTTTTGCTAGTTGCCGCTGCATTCTTGGGGTACTCCTACGTAAACAAGAAGGGCATTTTCGGAAGCAGAGAAGAGCTTGTTGCCTCTGATGTTGCTGTGGAACCAGGAGTTACGACTATTTCTGCATCCTTTGAAAATCTGGTGAACCACGAAGGAATGGCCGTCAACAGCGGTGTTTTCAGTGGTAAGAATATGTTGGTGATATTTGGCTTTTCTGCTTGTCAACGAACCTGCCCCGTAGAGTTGGGCATGGCCTCCAATCTACTCAGCAGGCTTGGAGATTCCGCCAACGAACTACAGGTAGTGTTCATAACCATTGACCCGAAGAGCGACACCGTGGACAAGCTGCGGGAGTATCACAAGTCATTCGACCCGAGAATTCAAATGCTTACAGGTAGCGAGGAAGCGATAGAGAATGCTATCCAAAACTACAAGGTCTTTGTTGGTGCGACCACAGGTGTGGAAGGTGTGAACAAGGACATTGATCACTCCGCATTTATGTACCTCATTGACAAGAAGGGAGAATACGTGGCTCACTTTTCGCCAGACTTTAATTCGTCCGATGATCAGAGTGAGGAGCTATTCAAGTTTGTAAGCAGCCATATGCTTAATTCTTAGTTAAGTTTGAGGGTGGTACAGTCTATTGGATTTATCCTGAAAGAGATGAAGGGAATGAGGCTTTTTGGCTTAATTTTGATCGCAATTACTGCGGTTTCTTTGAGTTTCAGTGCAAGTGCTGCAGACCAGATCAAGGTTGTGGGTTCTTCCACCGTATTTCCTTTCATCTCTTCTGTTGCGGAGGAGTTTGGTAGGTTCTCTGCGTATAGGACCCCTGTCATCGAGTCCGTGGGCAGTGGGATGGGATTCAATATGTTTTGTTCGGGCAGCGACGAAGATACTTCCGATATTGTGATGTCTTCGAGGAAGATCAAAGATGCGGAGGTTGAGCTTTGTAACGCGAACGGCGTGAAGGACATGATTGAGATATGCCTGGGTTACGACGGTATAGTTGTTGCCAGCTCGAAACATAAGGAGGAGGTTGACTTCTCTCTTCGCGATCTGTTCAGTGCCTTGAGCAAATACAGCTTGTCCATAGAGTATAGGAAAGTCCCGCTCAACAAGTATGGGACGTGGTCCGAGATACGCCCTGGTCTCCCTGAGCACGAAATTGAGATTTATGGACCTCACAAAAACACTGGTACTTACGACATTATGGTCGAGTCTGTGGTGAGCGGAGTTTGTATGAGTGCCAAGAACTTTGTGGACTCCTACCCCGATGTGGATGAGCGAAAGAGAGTGTGCAGCAATATTAGGAACGACGGGAAGTATATCGAAGTTGCGACCAGTGAGAATGTCGTGATACACAAAATATCGAAAAACAGCAACGCATTCGGCATACTCAGCTTCAGTTTCTTGGTGAAAAATCGCAATGAAATACAGGGCAATAAGGTCGCTGGTGTTGAGCCTAGTTACGAAACCATATCGTCTGGTAAATATGTGTTATCCAGGCCGATTTATATTTATATTAAGAAGGAGCACTTGAAGACCACTCCGGGACTTAAGGAGTTCGTCAGGGAGGTGTTGCGGCCCGAATCTATAGGGAGCAACGGGTATCTGACAAACCTGGGCTTCGTTTCCTTGCAGGATGAACAGCTAGAGCAAACTAGCCGGAGAGTCGAGCAGCTTCTTGCTGGATGATGTCCATACCTGCGTAGGTGGGCTTCCCGCGCCAAGAAAAGACTTGACCGCCTTGGCTGTTGTGCTATCATGCGGCTCCGTGTGTTTTTTGTATTTTTGGGGGTTTTGGCTTTGGTTGAGGTTGTCGTATATCATGGAGATGTAGAACAGGGCATACGTACCCTAAAAAAGAAGCTTCAGAGGGAAGGGAAGCCGCGACAAATGAAGATAACTCACCATGAAAAGCCCTCGGAGAAACGCGCTAGAAAGAGGGATGATTGTGAGAGAAGAAGGAAGAAGCTTCACGGAGCGCCTTCCGAGCCACAATTCGGTAGATTCCAGGTGAGTTCAAGACACTTTAATATCCGCAGGCCTCTGATTTCCGGTGATGGGCAGTAGTGTTGAGTTAGCGGCGCGTTGTGCGCTTGCGTTTGGGGCGTGCAGTCTCTTTCGTGTTTCGCGTGTGATGTGGGGTCTTGTGTGAGTTGCGAGGGGGGTTGTTGTGAACGTTCATGAGTTTCAGGCGAAGGGCGTCCTGAGCAATTTCGGTGTGAGTGTGCCCAAGGGCTTAGTCATCACCTCGGTTGATGAGGTCGGTGCCGCGCTGGATAAGTTAGCTCCGGGAATCATAGCAGTAAAGGCTCAGATTCATGCCGGAGGTCGGGGAAAGGCCGGCGGTGTCAAGATTGGAAAAACAAAAGATGAAGTAAAGTCGCTGGTTGGGCAGATGTTGCACTCCGTCCTGGTCACCCATCAGACTTCTCCTGAGGGTCAGGAGGTCCGCAAGGTTTACCTAGAAGAGGGAGTCAACATAGGCAAGGAGTACTACCTTGGTGCGGTGGTTGATCGTTCCATGAGCAGGGTGAGTCTTATCTTCTCTAGCGAAGGAGGTGTGGACATAGAGGACGTGGCCAAGGAGCGTCCGGACATGGTGGTCACTGTACACGTGGACCCGATGTATGGTTTTCGTGACTTTCACGGGCGGGAGCTGTGCTGCAGGTTTGGCCTGACTGCTAAGCAGGTGTCTGGGATCATTGATGTAGCGCGCAAGGTTTACAAGACTTTGGTAGAGACTGACGCAAGTCAGGTAGAAATCAATCCGCTGGCAGAGACGCTTGACGGTAAGTTTCTGGCCCTTGACGCTAAGATTGCGTTTGACGACAACGGCTTGTTTCGTCATCCGGAGATTGCAGAGTTGTGTGACCCGCACGAGCATGACAAGGAAGAGCTCGATGCAGTCAAGTATGGGCTCAGCTATATTAAGATGAGTGGCAACATAGGTTGCATGGTGAACGGCGCAGGCCTGGCCATGGCTACCATGGACATCATAAAGCACTACGGCGGGGAGCCCGCAAACTTTTTGGATGTTGGTGGTGGTGTAAACCAAGATGCAGTTCGTGAAGCCTTCAAGATAATACTGCGAAGTGGAGTAGATGGGATATTGGTGAATATCTTCGGTGGAATAGTACGTTGCGATGTGATAGCCAAAGGTATTATCGAATCTGCTAAGGAGATCGGCGTTAATGTGCCGCTTGTAGCGAGATTATCGGGGACAAATTTTGAAGTGGGTCGCAAGTTGCTCGATGAGTCAGGCCTTGGGATCATAGGTGCTGGGGACCTGGATGAGGCTGCGAGGCTCATCGTGGACGCGGTAGTGGATAGTAAGAAAAAATAGGGGCGCGCATGTCTGTTCTCGTAAATAAAAATACAAAGGTGATATGCCAAGGCTTCACTGGTGCCAATGGGACGTTCCACTCAGAGCAGGCCATTGCGTACGGTACAAAAATGGTGGGTGGTGTCACTCCAGGAAAAGGCGGTACCACACATCTGGGGCTGCCGGTTTTTGATACTGTAAAGCAGGCAAAAGCCGGAACCGGTGCCGACGCGACTGTAATTTATGTTCCTGCCCCATACGCTGCCGATGCCATACTTGAGGCTGTGGAGGCTGAGATCGAGCTCATAGTCTGCATTACAGAGGGCATACCGGTTCTTGATATGGTGAAGGTAAAGCGCGCTTTGGTTGGCTCCAAGAGCCGTTTGGTAGGGCCAAATTGCCCGGGTATAATCTCGCCTGGAGAGCAGTGCAAGATAGGTATCATGCCGGGTCACATACATAAAAAGGGAAATATAGGAGTGGTTTCCCGCTCAGGAACGTTGACCTATGAGGCCGTGGCGCAGACTACTGCTGTGGGTCTGGGTCAGTCGACATGCATAGGGATAGGCGGTGACCCTGTTCACGGAATGTCGTTTCTCGATTGCGTAAAGCTGTTTCTGGAAGATGATGAGACGCACGGCATAGTGCTCATAGGAGAGATAGGCGGATCCGAAGAGGAAGAGGCTGTTGAGTTCCTGCAGTCTTTTGGTAAAAAGAAGCCCGTGGTGGGGTTCATTGCCGGTCAGACCGCTCCTCCAGGTAGACGTATGGGGCATGCGGGTGCTATATCCTCGGGAAGTTCGGGCACTGCCAAGGGAAAGATTGAGTTCATGAAGCGTGCCGGTGTCACAGTGGCGGAAACGCCTGCCGTAATAGGAGAGGCAGTCTTAGCTGTAATGAAGGCAGCTGGCAAGTAGGTCTGCTGAAAGTCGCATACACAGGGTGTGTGCCGGATTTTTTGTAAGATGGTATAATCGCGGGTTCATTGGTAGCGGCTATAGCACTAATGGAGGATGTCGTGGTAAATGCAAGTGCCTCGCAGGCCAAGATGCAACACACTCACCGAATGAAATCACCTGACTGCATCAGGTGTGATAAGAAGTGGCATCAACTCAGAGGCTTCCAATCATGCGGCAGGAAATGATGACTGCACTTTCTCCTGTATGGTGGAGAATGCCTTCTCTATCTTGCTGGACTCTAGACTCACTCTAGCAAGGCCAGCGTTTCCACCGCCTTTCCCCTGCAAATCTGCCAGAACTTTCAATAGGTCCAACGCACTCAACACCTTACTAGCGGCGTCGCTGACCCCCAATATCAAAACGGTCTTGTCGCCAGATGCTGCAGCAAGTACGAAAACTCCGTCACATGCTTTCCTTTCCCTCTGGACGAAATCCACCACAACATCAACTGGAATCGTGGGAAAGCTGCCAAGATGCAACACAACCCCTGCCCCGCAATGGATAGTTTTCACCGTACCCCTGATAACTTCATGCCAGGCTCCAACTAACCCCTTCTTGAGTTCCGACTTCTCCTTGAACAACTTGTCCAGCCCTTCAGCAATCTGGTTAATCGGCACCCCGAGACGTTGTGATACATGCAGCAGCAAATCCCCTTCCCGCCTCACACTATCGATTACAGCCTGTCCTGTAATTGCTTCAATCCTGCGGACCCCTAGGGCAATTCCGGATTCCGAAACCACCCTAAATGACCCTATGTCACCCGTGTATCTAACATGGGTTCCACAGCATAATTCCTTCGAATCTCCCATGCTGACCACCCTAACGCTGTCCTCTACGTATTTTTCTCCGAACAAGGCGATCGCACCTTTCTGCAGGGCCTGTTCGAAGTTGCAGCGCTCCGTGAGCACCGGCTTATTGGACATGATTCTGCCGTTGACCTCTCTCTCAATCAATGCAATCTGTTCCTTGGTCAGCGCACAAGGGTGGTTGAAGTCGAACCGTAGCTTATCTTCAGCAACCAAAGAACCCTTCTGTTGGATATTCTTGTCTATGTACGTCCTCAATACACTATGTAATATGTGGGTGGCTGAGTGATTATTCTTGAGCTTACTGCGCCTGTCCGCATCTACAACCGCGTCAACCACGTCGCCGACGCTGAGCTTCCCCTTCTGCACCACACATTCATGCACATGCAGATGGTCTAAAGCCTTCCTGGTGTACAAAACTTCGGCCACACCTCCATCAGAGTTAGAAGAAACCACGGTAAGCAGGCCCTTATCCCCCTCTTGTCCCCCCGATTCTGCAGAAAACGGAGACAGGTCAAGCAAGACATGAGCATGCCCTCCAGCAGATACTGAGTCCACAATCTCACCATCCTGCACAATTGAGATAACAGCTGCCTTGGTGGAGCAGTTCTCATACCCAACAAAGCACGTACTCTTATGTCGCGCCAGCAGCTCTCCCCACAACTTGTGCGCAGAATCTCCAGCAGACGCCCCTACCCAGTGTTTGCGGGATCGCTCTTTCTGTGCACTCATGTTCTCATCAAAGCCTGCCTGATCAAATTTCAAGCCCCTCTCTTTTGCAATATCCAGAGTGATGTCCAGGGGAAACCCGAATGTGTCATACAGCTTGAACGCCGTGTCACCGCGCAACATATCACCAGCCGACAGGTCAGCAATTTCCTTCTGTAGCAACATCATGCCCCTGCGCAGCGTATCTATAAATCCCTCTTCTTCAGATCTCAAAACCGATACTATCGACTGTTCAAATCTGAGCAGCTCCGGATACGCGTCGCCCATGTAGCTCGCACTCCCCTCCTGAGTAAGCGCGGGCACCACTTCATGTATGGCAACATTGTTACAGTCTAATTGATA
>JBQEQV010000043.1:0-21828 GCA_052043585.1 Anaplasma sp.
ACATCGTACCATCCGGGTTCATTAACTCACATATGACTGCCGCGTTTGCCCCCCCAGCAAGCTTCGCCACTTCTCTGCTGGCTTCCGTGTGACCTGCCCTTTTTGCCACACCCCCACTATCAGCAATAATGGGAAACACGTGCCCCGGAGTCACAATGTCATCAGCGCTACTATGCTCAGCAACCGCGGCCAATATGGTCGTCATCCGATCATACGCGGACACACCTGTGGTTATACCATACCTAGCATCTATAGATGTGGTGAAGGCAGAACAACTATCCCCCGCATTTCTCCTGGGCATCAGATCTAAACCCAACCTACGTGCATGCGACTCAGAAATCGCGAGACAAATTATGCCGCTCCCGTACCTGATCATCATGTTGAGCACCGCCGCGCTCACCCTGTCCGCGAGAACTACTAAATCCCCCTCGTTCTCCCTATCTTCATCATCGAGAAGCACGAAGGCCTTGCCCTTAGAAGCATCTTCTACAACCTTATCCACAGAGGCAAAAACATCAGCAGTCCCCAGCGACTCTACACTCACTACAATCCCAACTAAATAAACTCAATTTTCATTATCTGATAGACCTTATAGTCCCCTCTGGGCGTTTTCACATCAACGCTATCCCCCTCTCTTCTACCCAGAAGAGAGAGCACCAGTGGAGATTTGATCGATATCATATTCCTCGACACATCCGCCTCGTACTCACCAACTATCTGGTACTTCACAACGCTGGTGGAATCTGCCTGCTCATCGTAAACGGAAACAGTCACAGTGGCACCGAACATCACGGTGTCACCTGACAATTCAGAGACATCTATGACCTCCGCACGAGAGCGCTTGGATTCCAACTCCATAATCTTGCTCTCCACAAGCCCCTGCCGCTCCCTAGCAGCGTGATACTCAGCATTCTCGGAAAGATCACCCAATTCTCTAGCGTCCGATATGGACTTGATGATCTTTGGCCTTTCACTCTTCAGAGCCTCTAACTCAGCCTCCAACTTCTGAAACCCCCCTCTCGTAATCGGAAACCTGGTGGTCACGTAATCACTCATGCACCCATCCTCCACAGTCAAAAACTAGAAGCGAAACCCCTGATAACCCCCAATAACTTATCCCTTATATCATCCGTGATATCTACTGACAAGTGAGACATAAGGTCCCTATGCTCAGCGCGTAGCCGCTCCAGAAGGCTACTTTCGAACCTGCACATCTCACTTACCGGGATGTGATTTACACAATCATCAACGCCAGCCAGCACAACAGCAACCTGCTCCTCTACAGAAAGAGGCGAGTACTGCCCTTGCTTGAGCAACTCAACAAACCTGCGTCCTTTCTCCAACATGGCTTGCGAACTAGGATCAAGATCAGAACCGAACTTCGCAAAATCCTCAAGTTCTCTATACTGGGCCAGCGTCAGCTTCATAGACCCAGCAACCTTCTTCACAGATTTCACCTGCGCCGCGGAACCAACACGAGACACGGATAACCCCACGTTGATCGCCGGCCTAAACCCCTTGTGGAACAGCTCAGATTCCAAGAAAATCTGCCCATCAGTTATAGAAATTACATTCGTGGGTATGTACGCAGAAACGTCCCCCGCCTGTGTTTCTATCAAGGGCAACGCAGTCAATGACCCGCCACCCAAATCTTCAGACAACTTAGCTGCCCTTTCCAATAACCGCGAGTGTATATAAAACACATCCCCAGGATACGCCTCACGGCCAGGAGGACGCCTCAACAACAACGACATCTGCCTGTACGCAACAGCGTGCTTTGACAAATCGTCGTACACGATCAGACAGTGCATCCCATTGTCACGGAAATACTCACCCATAGCACACGCAGCGTAGGGAGCCAAATATTGCACAGGCACAGGATCAGACGCACCAGCAGCGACTACCACGGTATAATCCATGGCACCCTTCTCTTTAAGCTTATGCACCACACGGGCAATCGAGGAATTCTTCTGCCCTATAGCAACATACATGCAGTACACCCTATCCTCAGGAGCAACCTCGTCGTTCCGCTTCTTCTGATTTATAATCGTATCCAGCGCTATAGCGGTTTTTCCGGTTTTCCTATCACCAATAATCAGTTCCCGCTGGCCCCGACCTATGGGAATCAACATGTCAATGGTCTTGATACCAGTCTGCAACGGCTCACACACAGGCTGTCTGGCAATCACCCCAGGTGCCTTGGCCTCTACCGGCAACTTGACGTCACTTATGATCGCGTCACCATCATCCATGGGCAACCCCAGAGGGCTCACAACCCTGCCTAGCACAGGAAATCCCGCCGGAACTGTCATGAGTTCGTCAGTGCGTTCTACAGAGTCCCCCTCACGCACCTCTCCATCCCTGCCAAAAAGGACCACACTCGCAGTATCGCGTTCCAGCCCCGCAACTACGCCGCGCACCCCTGAGGAAAAGGCCACGCTTTCGCCAAACTTAACTCCCTCCAGACCATAGACTACGGCTATACCGTCTTTGACCGATATGACATCACCTACGCTACCACGCCTTACCGGACTGTCGAAACTCTCAATCCTCTCGCGAAGAATTTTAAGCATATCACCCGAGGACACAACACCCATGCTTCACTCCAAACCACTAGACACCGTAAATGGCATTTCTACTAATCCGCTCCAACTCCCGCAAATGCCCAGAAAATGAAGCATCTATGAGCAAAGAGCCCGCCTTCGCGACAAATCCGCCCAACACCTCCGGATCCACTTTCCACACTACAACCCCGGGTTCACCATTGCATTCCGACGCTACGATCTTCAGTATACGCTCCTGCTCAGCACTCGAAGGCACAGATGCCGTGGTCACCTCTAACTTGAACTTCCCCTGCATGCGTTGCACAAGAGCCACGAACTCTTTAAACACATCCAATAAGAGTGTGAACCTACCATCCGACACAATGGCGCAGACACAATTCACCAAGCCCTCATTTAATCGGCAACTCTTGCCCATCGCTCGCACCGCCTCTATTTTCCCGCCCTTATCAATGACGGGGTTGGCAAAAAACGAATGGACGCCACCATCGCTGAAAGCAGCAGCTAACTGCTCAACTTCATCACAAACTCGGTCCGCACTATCTGCAACTATGTCCAACAACGCGCGCGCATAGCAATACACAACACGCCCGCTTCCACCATGCTTGCTCACAACACCCAAAACAAAAACGCGGAACACCCGGCGCATTATCGCGTACACCTTACAACCAGTCAAGTGGTTTCCCTACAATACATCCACGCTAGAATACAATTGTCCGCACTTTCAGTCACATATATCACGTACGTATGTCAAAAAACCATATATTGCACGAAATATGGTAAAATTTGCTTGCTATGTCAAACAAACTTAAATTCAACTGACAAATGTGGCAGCATCTCTGGGTCTCTAAATTTGCGTGAGCTAGTCTCGAATTGGGCTACACGCCGAAAGTTTATTGCAAAACTATAGACAACTAGCTCGCGTGCTTGCACAAACTTTCCCTCTCAGGTTTCGGACCGCACGCCGAGCAAAATTATCTTTCCACATCGTGTTGTTTTGGATTCATCCAACATTGATCATCATTTCAAAGGCAACTTGCGCCGCATTCATGGTACAAGGCTGTAAAAGATCTCAGGATTAATATCAAGGTGCCCATGGAATTTTAAGTAGCAGTACACACAGGTCAAAAGCGCAGAAATCATCGTTACAATGATAATCTTTATCGGCACACGTGCGTTATTTGGCGCGCCACTTGCACACCCTGCAGTAGGATTAGGGTCTTCCTCGATCCCGATTGGCAATGCGATAAACAGAGCCACCCACCACGTAATTGTGAAGACCAGCAGTGCACCAGCTACCACAACCTATTCCACCCATTGCACAGCATCAAACGCGCTACAAGCAGGACACTCATGCTGCCATTCGGGCAACACTTTGTGGCATTTCGTACACTCCCACCTAACATCAGGCAGAGCATCTTTTTTCATCTTTTCCAACCAATGCACAATCTCGTCAACGTTGCCTATGCAAGCCATGACATCCAGCATCATGCAATAGAACGCCACATACCTGTACTGCAAGAGTGCACGCTTGACATACTGCTCAGCCGCATTGTACTGCCTCGCGTCAAAATGCCTCTTAGCAGTTAGCAGCAGGCTCACGTGATGATCGGGTTGGAAGTTACTTAGCCGCTCCATAGCCACTTCCCTATCCGAAGCTACCTCCAAATATGCAGCTACCACCTCGGGGTGCGGGGCTTCCTTATAGCACGCCTCCAGCACCTCAAGTGCCCTCGACAAATTGCCTAACTTTTCGTAGAAACGGGCCTTTAGAATGGTCGCATGCATCCCCGTGACTTTCTCCACGAATCTAAGCCCTTCCCTATATTCACCTCTTTGATAACACGCACTGGCCAGCATGGAGCGTGCAATCTCTTCGATCCTCTCATATTCGTAGGGAACCTTAATACCGCGTTTGGATGCAAACTTCACTTCCGTTAGTACTACATCCCAATCTCCCAACATGCGGGCAATTTCCAATCTGAATATCACTGCATAAGGGACTCCATCAAACACACCGCATAGCCTTTTGAGGACCCTAAGTCTGCAGTCCTTACTCTTTTCCTTCTGTTGTAGCGATTCAAGCAGCCACAGCCCTAGACCCTCGTTGAGCAATTTGCTGCCTCGAAGGTGCTGGAACGGCCTTTCAGACATCTCGTACTGCCCTAATTTGAACCACGCGCAGGCTTCCAGCAGCGCCAAAGAATCGCTATCAAGATCTTGAAGTGTATTCATACTGTCAATAACCTGCTGCACATCTCGTGCCGTACCAAAATTCAGGAATGCGTACCCCTTGCCCAGAACCTCATATCGCCTCATAAACGATCTGCACTTTATCCTGTATACACAGAATGCATATGCGAGGAATAACCGCAGCGTTATGGCTAACAGCAGCACCAAAGCACTGAGTACAAACACCGCAAACGTTGTGCTCGCCTCCACGCAATACCCTGCAAACTCGATTTTGAACGTCAGCCCTTCATAATTTTGTATCAGCAATCCGGCAGCCAGAGATGCAACAACGAAGATCAGGAAGTAAGTAATCATATGTCCCCTGGATTCCTATTAACGCGCTCTATCAGTTTCTCGTATATCTTAAGCAGACTTCTCTCAACATTGAGTATCAACTCCAGGTCGCGTACCCAAGATTGCATGCCAGGCACGGAACTCAGGACACTCCCATTGGCCACAGCAAGGCTTTCTTCCCAAGCACCTCGCTCTACCAGGCGCTCTAAAAGCTCAAATTCTTTCCATATCGGGTTGTTACGATTTTCAACCACAATCCACTTCGACATATGCTTCAGGGTTTTGCCTGCCATTGTGACACGCAACTTCCCCTTGATGACTGCTAACTCTTCTTTGAGATCTCTATATCCTCTTCTGGGATTAAACCTCTCCACCACCCTCATACTGTCATCGATTTCTTTGTCATCTAGCGCTTCCAGTACGGGTTTGACCGCAAACACAGCGTCGTGCGACATCGCCCCAAGCGAAAAAGACCGGCGCAAGTCCGCCACCAGAAGCAGAGTCCTAGCCAAGCACTGAGGGCGTACACACCCCTCTTTATCGACTATGATGGTTTGTTTCGGGATAGAAGAGCGTATTCGTGTCATCTCAGCTGATATGCTGGCCAATTCTGCACTGATACGGGAGTTTTCGCGTTCCAGCTTCTCCATGTACAATGCGGAATTTTGCAACATTCCCCTAAAGTCCAGGACAAAGTACACAGCTCCGCCTACCCATAAGGCCGCGATACAAAAAATCCCCATCCATCCACAAGTCTCCTTCTTCATCCATTCACTCATATTTAAGAACATCAACTGGGTTTTGACATGCTGCACCGATTGCCGGTGGCACAGCAGCCGCAAGAGAAATACCCATGGACAGAGATGCTACCTTCACAACATCTCTCAACACCATTTCGGGCAATACTCCGTCTAAACAGTACGCTATGGATTCTAATAACGTCCCGCCACCAACCAGCCTAAGCAGGTCGTTGATGGCTTCAGCATTTGTGGCAAACACTATTCCGATGCAACATCCTATACTGGTACCAATCACGCCTGTGAACGCGCCACACATGCAGAATATCCTCATTATTGCACATCTACTCATGCCCATAGTGCGCATTATGGCTACAGCACCCTTTTTATCACGGACCAGAACGGACACCCCAGAAATTATGTTAAACGCTGCTACAATTACAATCAGGGTCAAAATGAAGAACATTGCATCGCTTTCCAGCTCCAGGGCGCGAAAGTACTGCCCCTGCTGCACTTTCCAATCTTCGACTCTTAGGCCAGTTTTTGCCGCTATCGGACCCAAAACTTCGGAAGATCTCTTTGCATCCTCGAGGAACACCTCAATATACCTCACACCATCTCCGTACCCGAAAAGCTGCTGAGAATCGCGCAACGGTATGTATACAAAGGCGCTATCGTACTCTTGCACCCCAACATCAAATATACCAACTACCTTATACGTCTTCGTGCGTGGCACAGTGCCAAACATCTTACCGGAGGTTTCCGGCGAGATGATTGTGACTTTGCTACCATAGTCGGCTCTTATACTATCCGCGAGCCTAGAGCCCAAAATCAGGCCTTCCTCAAGCATTTCCATGTCACCGCGTACAATATGCTCCGACAGTTTGTTGCGTATATCCTGCATATCCATGCCTCGGACTACCGCACCCATTACCTCTTTCCCGCATTTAATCATCGCCTGCCCCTCAATGACCGGGGAGGCCGCAACGACGTCAGGGATTTGCTTTACTTCGGAAACCACACTCGGGTAGTGAGCACCTGCACAGTGGACCGTTACGTGCCCATTCATGCCCAAGATACTAGACAACAACTTGGCAGAAAAACCATTCATAACCGACATTACCGACACGAGCGTCGCCACTCCAATAGCAATGCCGCAGATGGACAGAATCGTTGCGGTAGAAAACAGAAATCTCCACTTGTTAGACTGCAGATATCGTCTCGCCAGTAGCCACTCCAAACCCATAAACTCTGCTCGAACTCGCGGACCAACATCTATAGCACGCTTCCAGCACAGTGACAATTTTCTCCAGTATCACACCCTCACAACTAGTGACAAAGCATAAGGAACCTATCCACACTTGCAGAACTCTGCACCCATATATACCCAACATTTGGCGGAGCACAAAATTCACACCTGAACGTACTTTGCCGCATATTTCTGCATATTCCCAAGCGACGTCGCACTCGGAACGGCCGCTTGTGTTTCCAAGCATTTTTCTCTTAACGTTGTGGTCGGAGATTTATATCATATCTGTGCGCCGCGTACGGTTGTGATACCGGATGTATAGGTTGGCTCCCGAGAGGTTATCAGTGAAGATCACTCCATCGAAGCTTTGGGATTTTTTCAAAAGTCCTGAAGCTTATACAAGCGTGCTATTGTACGGCAGCGACTGCAGCAGGATCGGCCTCTACACCCAAAAAATTCTGGACCACATGAACCGAAATGGCGAGTTTGTGATCCACAGGATGGTGTTCGCACAAGTTGCAAAAGACCCGGAGCAGCTGCTCGTTAACATGATGACTGTTCCAATGTTTGACCAGAAATCCCTGATACTGCTCACCGACGCGAAAGATCCGTTGGGAGCCGATTTAAAAGCCGCGCTCCAAAACATCAACCCCAAGCACTGCTACGTGATCATTCAGGCACGAGAACTCCCAGGAGCGTCTTCACTGAAGGATTATTACAACAACCATAAGACTTTTGCCGCGGTAGGGTGTTATAAGGAAGACAGCGTTGGCCCTGTAGTAGCCGATTTTCTCTCCCGACATGATATCTCTCATACAAGGGAGGCTTTCCGGCTCCTGTGTGACTTATTACAGCAAGGCTCTGCCTGCATACAATCAGAACTGAAAAAGTTGCTATTGTACCTAGGTACGAACAAAAACTTATCCATAGAGGATGTACAGAAAAGCTTAGCCACAGATTTGGACCCTGTCCTTGACGATTTGTGCGTGGCGATAGCGGACGGCAATTTGGAAGACTTTTTAAAACTCGCCGATGCACTGTTCCAGAACAAGATCGCACCCGTGCTGATCATCAGGTCCTGCCTGAAGTATTTCATGAGGGTTGAGTATTTGATAAGAAAAACTAGTGATGGAGAGAGCATTGATCAAGTCATCAGGTCGATACAGCCCCCCGTATTTTTCAGGCTGGTACCTAGACTCAAAAAGCACGCCTCGTCCCTTCCCTACAAAACGGTGCAGGTGATACTGGGGCGGCTACTCGAGGCGGAAATACAGTGCAAACTATCAGATACAACCCAAGAGACGACTTTCAAATACCTGATGTGTGCTCTCACTCTGCTAGTGAAGCGCGTTGTGAACAGGAAAACCGCCAGTACGGGAGCTCGCTCGCTTATATCGGCTCACTACTCACCATATGGGAGTTGACCATCTCCATCTCCTGCGCCTCCACCGCTGAGGCTAGAACAGCTAGTTTACCCACTACGCGCCAGACTCGTTTCTTTTTTTCGTCGACCGTGTGTTCCACATCCACAAAACCACAACCGGGAGTATTGAGGTTCTCGAACTTACTCCTAGTAGCACTGTACCGATACAGGTAACACACGGGTTCGTCCCCCACAAAATACAGCAATGGCTCCGCAACATGATTGTCGAACGTCTCGCTCGTTGATACGCCCTCCTGCAGAACAACACTGGTCACTGGATTGTTACCCTTAATCCTACGCATCTTGTTGCGATTTTTCTTGTTCATGTTGAGCACGTCTTCCCCGCTGTAGACCTCTATCACACCCATACCGTAGGTGCCATTGTCAGCCTTTATGAAAACATACGGTGTATAGTCAAGTCCGTAAAAGCGAAATTTCTGGTTGATTTGGTCTATCAAATCAGACACGCCATCAGCAACATAATCAACGCCCTTCCCGTTGACAAAATCCACGTTATCACAGTGTCGAAACAATGCGCAAAACCCCCAGGCATCGAGCCCGAATTCCTCACAGAACTCTTCGACTATTTTGTTGTATATGCCAAAATACCTGGATTTGCGTCTACCGAACCAGCCAAGACATAACGGCGGTACGATGCGCTGAGCCCGCACATCATTAAGAGCGTTGGGAACCCCGCTGGTAAGGTCGCTGTTCAGTAAAATAAGATCCGGAGTAAAACCCGAAACTGTGCTGACCTCGCCTCTCGGGCTCTTCACTACAGCCCTTAAGTTCAACACAGTCCCCGCTGAGGACAACACATTCACGTCCTCGGCCATCCCACAGGCGCCAACCTCCAAACTGAAACCCAGGCCGCACAGCATGTCTCTGAGTGTTATTACGCTATCAACGTATTTTTTGTTTCGGGTGTGGCTCTCAACAACAATCAGTATCTTGGATCCTAGGTAGTCTTGCAGGTACTTGAATAGGGCATCCATAGCCCTTTTTCTTGCATGTTCACCAAAATTATTGTACCCAGCGGGGAAAAAGTTCACGTCAACCGGAGCTATCTTGTACTCCGAACTGCGAATGTCTACGGAGGTGTTCAAAACTGCAGGATATCGCCGGAACCCCTCAGCAAACCAATCTTCAACTGCAGACGACCTTTCCCCCAGCACATACTCAAGTGCCTCAATACACACCAAAACAAAACCCCAATATCACAAAAAAGCGTAGCCACGTTGGCCTTACACATAAACGGACTAACCGTCACTTGTACGGGGACCAACGGCATCCAACGCACAGGCACAATGACCGATAACAACCGCTGCATTAGTTTACACGTACTGTCAGGGCAGCACAATCCCGGGCTAGCGGAACAACTGCCGTCACCCAGAGGTGACAAAACCCCCAAAATCACCCGGCAATTGGTTGCAGTTGCATACAAACCCGCCTACCCGAAACACACTCTATCAATCCGCACCCACTTTGCCTATATAAAGTTGGCGAGGTCGACATATTTTGCTGTCCTCACCACGCTGTGTAACCATCTCATGCCACTGTGATGCCCATCCGGTGGTGCGCGCAAGTGCAAACAAGGCAGTGAACATATTTACCGGAATCCCCATCGCCCTTAAGACTATCCCGGAATAGAAGTCAACGTTAGGGTACAAAGAACGTGCCACAAAGTACTCGTCCTCCAGAGCTACTTTCTCAAGTGCAGTTGCAACGTTCAATAACTTATCGCTTCTACCCAGTTCACGCAATGTCTCGTTGCAAATATCTCGTATTATCGAGGCCCTTGGGTCATAACTCTTATACACTCTGTGACCAAACCCCATGAGTCTGACACCATCCTCTTTGTTTCTCACTCTTTTCACAAACGCGTCCACATTCTCCGGGCTGCCTATCTCCTCGAGCATGTTGATCACTGCCTCATTCGCCCCACCATGCGCAGGACCCCACAAAGTTGCTGCACCGGCACTTAAACATGCAAACAGATTTGATCCAGCAGTCCCAGTTGCTCGCACCACAGCGGTAGAGGCATTTTGTTCATGATCCGCATGCATTATAAATATGGCCTCAAGTGCCTTGCAGATCGCGTTCTTGCGTGCCTCGCCCAAGTCACCCAGCATCATGCGCACAAAATTCTGCACATACCCCAAATTGGTATCCACGTCAATGAACGGCAAGCCCGCGGTGTGTCTGTAAATAGCAGCAATGATCCCCGGAACTTTGGATATCGCAACAATGGCACTGTTCAGCGGATCCAAAGAATTGCTCCCCTGGTGCAAAGCCGAAAGCACAGCAAAACTCGCAACTAAAATGGCCATAGGGTGCGAACCTTTTGGGAACGACCGTATGACGCCCATAACCTGATCAGGCACGTGATATCCCTCGGCTACTGTCTTGGTAAAATCACCCAGCGCCTTCGCGTCAGGTACGTCACCATACAACAGCAAGTACGCCGCCTCGCAGAACCCGCCATCCATCTTAGTAACTGTGGCGATATCAAGCCCCCGGTATTGGAGGACCCCTTTGTCCCCATCTATGAAGGTAATCGCAGATCTACACGCAGCAGTGGACATAAACCCAGGATCATAAGTGAGGATTTTGGAGTCCCTGTAGAGACCCGTAACATCCACCGCAAGCACACCATCGTTTCCGCGTAGCACGGGCAGAAGCACCTTGCGATCGCCGCATTCCAAAACCGCTTTTTCCAACATAACACCCCCGCAAATACCAAACCCTGTTGCGTTCGTTACTCCCATTCGATCGTTGCAGGAGGTTTCGAGGTTATGTCATACACCACCCTGTTCACCCCTCGCAAATTGCCAACGATCGCGCTACTAACCTTTTGCAAAAACTCCAGAAATTCCAACTTTCTTTCGTTCCGCTCCCCAAAAGGAAAACAATCAGCCGTCATGCCATCACTGGAAGTCACAGCCCTTAACGCACATACGTGGCCATAGGCTCTATCGTCACCCATAACCCCAACAGTGTGCACAGGCACAAGAACTGCAAAGGCCTGCCATATGTGGTCGTACAGGCCACTTTCACGCATCATCCCTATGTAGATGTGGTCTATATCCCTTAGCAACGCAACCCTCTCCTCAGTGACCTCACCAACAACTCTCACGGCAAGTCCGGGTCCGGGAAATGGATGCCGCCCAAGTATCGCATCAGGAACACCGAGCTCCTTGCCCAATAATCTAACTTCATCCTTAAATAAGCACCGAAGTGGCTCCAAGAGCGACATGTTCATAGCCTCGGGCAACCCACCAACATTGTGATGAGATTTAATCTTTGCACCGGACTCCCCTACACCAGACTCTATTACATCTGAGTAGATGGTCCCCTGCATCAGGAACTTAACATCCCCCAAACCACGTGCCGCCTCTTCAAAAACCTCTATGAACGTCCTGCCGATAATCTTACGTTTCTCTTCAGGGTTCTCAACACCCTTGAGGCGCTTGAAGAATAAATCACCCCTGCTCACCACGGTGATAGGCATTCCCACCTCATCAGCGAACAGAGACCGCATTGCATCCGCCTCGCCTTCGCGCAGCAACCCGGTATCGACAAACACACAGCTCAGCCTGTCCCCTATCGCCTTATGCATCAGGACAGACGCCACACTCGAGTCAACCCCGCCGCTAATGGCAGCCACCACTCGCTCACCGCCTGTGGCCTCCCTTATAGCATCGATCTGGTTGTGCACAAAGGAACCTACTGCCCAATCTCTGCTGCACCCCGCAATTGTTAAGAAGTTATTCAAGATCTCCTTTCCATCCGTGGTATGGGCCACCTCGGGGTGAAACTGCATCCCATAGATTTTCTTTTCCTCATTGTCTATTAGGGCAACGACTCCAGTGTCGACACTACGTGCTACCACATTAAAACCTGGGGGAATGCTGCCAATCACACTGTCCGAATGACTCATCCACACATCAACCTTGCTACCGACCTTCCAAATTCCTTTGGTGATGCGAGAATCTGCAATAACATCCAGCTGCGTCCGTCCGAACTCTCCGGCTTGTTCTGGCTCCACCGCAACACCGAAGTAGTAAGCCAATACCTGCAGCCCGTAGCATATGCCCAGCACGGGTATGTGCAGACGATCATTCAGATCCATCACGTCCGATATCACCTTAGGGGCCTCTTGCAGCTGCTTAACAGAATTAGGGCCTCCAGAGAAGATAAAGGCGCCAATTTCGGCACCTTGATCAATCATGGTACGAAAATCAGCGTTTGGCGAAAATACCTCGCTATATACACCCAGCTCCCTTACTCTTCTGGCTATCAGCTGAGTAACCTGAGAACCAAAGTCAATTATAGCAACTGTAGACATTTAAAATTCCAAACCCCTTCTATCACCTGACATATTGCCCGGAAATTGCTCGCGCCTAATGCTACCGGACTACTCTCGGCAGCGCAAAGCTTTATTAATGACTCAATCGTGTCGCGCCTAGACGCAAAGGTGCAGCAATACGTCCCGACCGGGCATTAAACTGCAAACAAACCTCGTGCTCCCAAACACTCTTTTACATTAGCAGATCCTTTACTGTAGTCAGTGTACTCACAGATTTTTTAGTACAAGGACCGGCTTAACGCGCTGTTGCGGTCCCGGCCGAAAATTGGCTGACCAAAAAATTGGAATCTATGGTAATATTACGCGCGGTCACGTGCCCATTCCCTAGGGAGTCTTCTCGACAGAGAGTTTGCCGTGATTCTCAGGTTCGGTCCTGTGAAGCCTGATTCGGAGCCGTGTAATACAACAAAATTGTATGCATAGGTCATATATGCGCCTACCGAGGTACTGGGTGCATGCCTTGTGTAGTAAGTTATAAATTTTTTAATAAATTTCGCGTACCCTCTCCCCAGTAGGCAATCAGGTAGTTTAGTATGAGCTCAGAACAACGGAATAAGAACCATGCCGCTGCTGGCGCTCCTTCTAGGCAACAATCAGGGCAGAGGTCCGGTTCCAATCCTGCGAGGGCAGCTGGAGGCGGAGCACAAAGCTGGGTGCCATCTCGTGATGAGATAGAGCAGCTGATTAAGTGCATGGAGGAGGAGTTCGGTAGTCAAATAAGCGACAAGATGCGGAATGCGATGAAGGACGAAATCGTCTCTGCCGTACCTGAGCTAACTAAGGCTCTGATCCCACTGATAGCGAAGTCTGCTGCTGAAAGCGGCGATGACATGAAGTCCCGCGAAGAGTTGGTCAAGGTCTTCATGCAGATCATGAACCCACACATGCAGAAGATAGTCAACGCTGCTACAGAACAACAATAGTATAACACGCGGCTTTAATTTTAAGTAGCCGCGCTGGTCTACAAGATGCCGTCAGGTACCACGCGTCAGCCACACACCCACGCGCCAGTCTCTGGTGATTCAGTATCTGTCGGGCATGCCTGCGCGACCCGCATGTAGGGTCTCGCAGGCTTTGGTTAGGGGAGAAAGTCCGACTGAGCAAAGGTCGGCATTCCCTTGGTCACCACACCTACAACAGCGGCCGGCGAGTATCCAAGGGATACCCCGGTCGCATCACAAAACCCGGGCCTCTTGGCTAAAACCGCAGCCAAGTAGCTACATACGGGGAGTTCGCACCCATCTTCCAGAGATTAATTCAGGTTTCATGTCGCCAGGGTCAGCGCTTGGCCTTGAGGACACAGCTATGCGCCTAATGCGCTGTTAGAGCTGAAATTCCGTCACCGTATGGTAAAGTCGAATTTGAGCACCTCTACGGAGCATCTGCCGGTACAATTAGATTGACATGGGTGTCGTAATGCTGTAGAAGCTGGCCTTGCCTTGTGGAGTGAACCTGTCCGAGTTGTTTCATGCCAGTCAAGATATTGATGCCGGCCCTCTCTCCTACGATGAAGAGCGGTGTCGTCGCTCGGTGGCACAAGAAAGAGGGGGATTCCATCCGTCCGGGTGACATACTGGCGGATATCGAGACCGACAAGGCAGTAATGGAATTTGAATACGCGGACGAGCCTGGGGTGCTGCACAGGGTCATGGTGCAGGATGGCGCCCGAGATGTGTTAGTCAACAGCGTTCTAGCCGTGGTTAGAGTGGGCAATGAGGACGTGGCGTCCGTGGAGGCGTTTTGTACTCAGGACTGCGGCGGTAGTGCCGAGGTGATCGAAGAAGCGCCGTCCGCTCCTGATTCCACAAGTGAAAAATCGGTGCAGCGGGAATCTGCAACACTAACAGAGCCATCGGGCGTTGTGCATACGCCATCGCCAACAGCCACAGGGCAAAGACTAAAGGCTTCCCCGCTGGCGCGTAAGATAGCCGCACAAATGTCCGTGGATATCACAAAAATATCAGGTACTGGTCCTTATGGGAGAGTAATCAAGGATGATGTGCTTGCCGCTGCAGGAAATGGCAGGACAGGCTCTGCTGTAGAGCAGCGGCTGTCTGAAGGAGAGACAACAGCCTACACGGTGGAGCTCACCAGCATGAGGCGCGTGATTGCCGAGCGGTTGCTAGAGTCTAAAACCACAGTACCACATTTCTATGTCGCCGCGGATTGCATGGTCGGAAAATTGCTGAAGCTGCGGGCTGAGATCAATCACAGCCGCGCGCAGGATGCCAGGATCACTGTAAACGATTTTGTACTGAAGGCCGTGGCTCTGGCTATGAAAGAGTGTCCGGAAGTCAATTCCTCGTGGGAAGGCGACAAGATAAGGCGCTATCGGAGCATCGACGTATCATTCGCGGTTTCCATAGATGATGGGCTCATAACGCCTGTGGTTAGGAATGTTGACGCTAAGTCCCTGTCAGAGGTATCCAGCTCGGTGAAGGAGTTGGCAACAAAAGCAAAGGATAGAAAGTTACAGCCGCACGAATTCCAGGGCGGGGGGTTTACGGTCTCTAATCTGGGGATGTTTGGAGTGCGCGAGTTCTACGCGATTGTTAACCCTCCCCAATCTTGCATCATGGCTGTGGGAGCATCGGAAAAACGGCCAGTCGTGGCGGAAGACGGGTGTATTGTCGCAGCAGATGTCATGACTGTGACTCTCTCTGTGGACCACCGGGTCGTTGATGGGGCACTCGCGGCAAAGTTTTTGAATCGGTTTAAGGCTTACCTGGAAGACCCACTGTCGATGCTAACGTAGGAGTCGCAGGGAAAGCGCAATTCTCTTACACTGAGTTACTCGGCCTTGGCAGCGGATATGCCGCGGGGTTTATGATCCTGGAAGATGCACTCAACCTCGCACTGAGGTTTCACTTCCTATCTGTAACACAAACTTGCGGCGCTACTGTCGACAACTAAGAGTGCAACCTAGATTTAGTTTGAAATCAGACGTTTCCACCCTATAATGTGTAGGTCATATGAGTTTGTCAACGTCGGGCCCTGGCGTGCGGTTCTGTGGCCTTTTGTGTACGGTTTCGTAGTGGTGACATGGATCTGGGTGAGCGGGTTAGGCGCGTCTTGAGCTATTATGATAGCGAAAGCCCCGGTGTTCTCACGAATCTGGCCAGGCTCCTGTTACATGGGGCACTTGCAAACACTGGTCGGCTTCTCATATTGCCTGTGGATCAGGGTTTTGAGCATGGACCGGTAAGGAGCTTTGGGGTCAATCCTGATGCGTGCGATCCGCATTATCACTTCAATCTCGCTGTAAAGTGTGGGTTTAGCGCCTTTGCAGCACCTCTGGGGATGCTTGAGTGTGGAGCCAGAATATATGCAGGAACGGTTCCACTGATACTCAAGCTCAATAGCTCAACTGTGCTATCTGCAAAAGGGGTACCCCCTAATCAGGCAGTGACAGCCTCTGTGAAGGACGCTTTGCGCTTGGGGTGCGTCGCAGTTGGACTCACAATATATCCTGGCTCTGAATCTTTCCTCTCTATGATAGATGTGGCCAGAGAGTTGATCAGCGAAGCCAAATCTTACGGTTTAGCCGCAGTTGTGTGGTCGTACCCTCGTGGTGGAGATTTGTCGCAGAAGGGTGAAACCGCCATAGATATAGTCGCATATGCTGCCCACATTGCAGCGTCAATAGGGGCTAATATCATAAAAGTGAAGTTACCAACAAGCTATGTCGAACGGGACGATGTGGAGTGTGATGTGTCGTCGCTCGCACGGAGGGTTGAATACGTCAAGAGGTCTTGCTTCGCCGGAAGGAGGATGGTAGTATTCTCAGGCGGTAGCACGAGAAGCGACGAGGACTTGCTCGACGAAGTTGCAGCTGTTAGAGCAGGCGGTGGGGATGGCTCGATAATAGGGCGAAACTCTTTCCAGAGAAGTGAAGGGGATGCTGTGTCCCTGCTGCGTAACATCGTGGGAATTTACAGTAGCTAGCTGGCTGGGTGGCAGAGTGGTTATGCAGAGGACTGCAAATCCTTGTATACCGGTTCGATTCCGGTCCCGGCCTCTTTTGTTTTTGCATCTTTGCGTTGTGTGGCCCAGCTGGGCGGCATCAGTAAGCCCTTGGTGCTAATGCCGGCAGCGTCAATTTTTATTAGCTTTCAGGTTAGTTTCTTTGCGGGTGGTAACTTCATCTAGTGCGCCCAGTGCAGTCATTCAGGCACGGGAGCGTGCGTTCAAGCCGCCCTCGGACTGCAGCAGCGTTGCGCGTAGAGGCTATTGTGCCCGCGTTGGGTGCGTCTAGCACCCCTGTGCGGAAACATGGTACGTGAGTGAGTAAACTCGCCAATGTAATTTTAGGAAAAGCGCAAGCGAGGAGCATGTGGTACTAAAAACTCTGGGACTTATGCCGCACTCTTTCTGCTACGTTGCTTTACAGCCTGGTGCGCACCACCGGTCAGGAGAAGTGCCGACACGAATATGGATGAGTACGTGCCCACAACAATGCCGCAAAACGCGATGATGCCCAAATCTCGCACCGCACCTTCACACAGCAATATAAGCGGAATGGCTGCCAATAAGGTGGTACCGGATGTGAGCAAAGTTCTGGAGAGCGTGGAGTTTATGCCGACGTTTATGATTTTGCTCACCTGATCTTCACTATCATCATTCCGCATCAATCCCCTGATCCTATCATATATGACCACGGAGTCGTTCACCGAATAACCGATAATCATCAAAACAGCAGCGGTCGCGGGTAACCCGAACTCAATGCCAGTAGCACTCACTATACCCATGGTTATTATCACATCGTGCATGAGCGCTAGAACGCCACCCACGGCGAATCGCCATTGAAATCTGCAGCACAGGTATAGAAACATACCAAACAAGGAGCACAATACGGCAGTGACACCCTTGACTATCTGTCCGGCACCAACCTGTGCGCCCACGTAATCCAGCTTGTTGTATGTAATCTTGCCTATTGTCTCCAGTGCATTCTTCACCTCATCCACCGCCTGGGAACCTTCCATGCCCCCGCGGAAAATAACCATAAACTCCCTGCCGCTTTCCCCCAAATCCTGTACGGAGAGCCCTTGAAGACTGGTCCCGGCAAGCACAGACCTGACCTGCTCGATGCTTGTACTCCCCTCATCGAGCTGGAAATCCACCACCATGCCGCCCGTAAAATCAGCCCCGAGCACCACACCTTTAATTCCGATAAGCAGCAAAGATACAAGCACTAAAATCAGGCTCAAAGAAAGAGTAACTTTCCGCCACCGCATGAAGTCGAAGTTGATGTCATCGGGAATAATACGGGGGAGCACTGCCATCCGAGTGAACCTATAAGCCCGCAAGTCTATGTCATTTTGTCAATCCATTCAAGAGAAATGGTTGCAAGGACGCAAGCACCGCTTGCAAAGCATCAGCCTCCCAGGTATATTCGCTATGCTGCGGTCAGTGCAGTGTTGCCGCGGGGTTCTCTATAATACTAATGAGAGAGTACAGTGTTCAGAGCTCACAACCTGGTTGGTTACGTAGGAGAGGTAATAGTCCTGCTATTGTGTAAGGTAAAACTGCAGAAGGTGCTCCACCACAGATACCGCTCCCCGGCAGGAGAGGTAGACTTGATAGCACAACGGAAACAGGAACTTTTCTTCATAGAAGTAAAGACAAGCCTGTCTTCCCGATTCAGCGAAATACCCATCAGCTCAAAACAGCGTGCATCTATCGTTAGGACCGCAAAATACTTCCTCGCCCACAACCCGCAGTTTGCTGAATATCAGATCAGCTTTGATGCCTACTGCATCTCCCCAAAGAACGGCATATCGCACTTTAAAAACGCATGGCAAGAGTAGCTACGTTGCGCGCATCAACCCCTACGGAATAGAATCACGCAGCGTCTACGCCTTTACATAACCCTTGACCAAGGGAACAGAAAACTGCTGAAACACTTGTAGCAACCCTTCGATCAAATTTTCTATCATGTCATCTGTGTGGAAGGGCGTCGGGGTAATCCGCAGCCTCTCAGTGCCCAGAGGGACCGTAGGATAGTTGATCGACTGAATATATATTTTATGGTCACGCAGCAGCGCTTTCGAGACCTCCCGACAAATCTCAGCATCCCCAACTATTACGGGTATTATGTGAGTGTCGGTCATGACGAATTCTATACCTGCCCGCAGCATAGCGTCCTTCACCTTCTGAACCACTTGCCTATGCTTCTCCCGCTCGACGTTGCTGACCTTCAAATGCTCCACGCTTGCCACGGCCGATGCCGCGATTAGAGGCGAAATTGCGGTAGTAAATATAAAACCGGGAGCAAAACTCCGCACAACGTCCACCAAGCCCTTTGAAGCCGCAATGTATCCACCCATGACCCCAAATGCCTTTGATAGAGTACCTTGTATGACCGAAATTCTGTCGGCCAGCCCCTCGCGCTCAGAAATGCCTCCCCCACGTGCGCCGTACATGCCTACTGCATGTACCTCATCTAAATACGTGATGGCGTTGTACTTGCTCGCTAAGTCACAGATCTCCCTCATAGGCGCAATATCACCATCCATGGAGTAAAGCGACTCGAACAATATCATCTTGGGCCTGGACCCAGCAGCCTCAAGCAAACTCTCAAGATGCGCCACGTCATTGTGCCTGAAGATGTGTTTCTCCCTATTACTGGACCTAATGCCCTCAATCATGGACGAGTGATTCTTTTCATCCGAAAAAACCACAATATCCGGAATCATAGACAGAATTGTGCTGATACTCGTCTGGTTGGCCACGTATCCACACACGAACGTCAGGGCTGCAGGTTTGTTATGCAGATCCGCCAGGGACCGCTCTAACTCTATCACTTCCTTAGTGGTTCCGGAGATGTTGCGTGTACCCCCGGCCCCAACATTCACACCAACGTCCCGGGCTGCGGAAAGCACACATTCATTCTGACTCATACCCAGGTAGTCATTGCTGCACCACAATGTCACGACACTCTCCGTTTGACATTCGATTGCGTACGGAAACCTTCCGGGAACACGGCGGAATCCGGTGAACTCCCTGTACCTGCCCTCTTCCTTGATCACCCGTATCTTCTCAAGAAACACCTGTTCGTAATCTATCATTTAGCAACCAACTCACATCCACTGGAAACAATATCATTAAGCACTTTCTGTTGCTACAAACACTGCAACTGCATTATCGCATCATAGTAGACTAAAGTGCAGCTGACCGACATGGGCACCACAAGACTGACACCGAAACTTCTGCCCTAGAAAGTAGTAATAGGACACGCCACACGTCAGCACACACTTTACGGCCTTTACCAACCCCATACCTACAACCTATAACACGAACTCTGGCATTACGTACATAACAAATCACGAGCTACATTCTCGCAAGTAGTACCCCGCGAAGAGGGTCAGCCCACTAGTGTTACCTTTATACGCCGTTTTTTGCCGCAGAATACTGTGATGTAGCCACCATTATCGACAAAATCTGCATGTGACAACATACGGTCTGCATCCTCTATGATCGCACCGTTGATCTTGCAGCCCCGGCCCTTGATAAGCCTTCTACCCGCACTTATACTATCTTCCAGCCCTGACAATTGCAGCAGCTTGGCAACAGATACCCCCTGATCGACATGCTGCCTACTCAGCGAAAAGTCAGGTAGTCCTGCATCGTCATGACGTTCAAACACCTGTAAGGCGGAGCGTGCCGCTGCGTGTGCAATTTCTTCACCATGACATATGCTGGTAGCTTCAGTGGCTAGGATTTTCTTTGCTTCATTCATCTCCTCACCTTTGAGGCTCTCCAGCCTCTGTACATCATCTAGAGGTAATTCGGTCAGCAGGCGCAACAATTGACCAACTTCTGTATCTGGAACATTGCGAAAATACTGCCAATAACTTTCGGGGTCGAACATGGTGGCATCGAGCCACACTGCCCCGTCCGCAGTTTTCCCCATCTTCTCCCCGGTGCTGGTCAGCAAAAGCGGGGTGGTCAATCCATAAAGTTGCGCAGTGCCGCACTTCCTCCCCAGTTCCGTACCGTTTACAATATTACCCCATTGGTCAGAACCTCCTATTTGAAGGACACACCCATACCTTCGATATAGTTCCACAAAGTCATATGACTGCAGGAGCACATAGTTAAACTCCAGAAAACTCATGCTCTGTTCCCGGTCCAGACGGCCCTTGACACTATCGAGGGTAAGCATGGCATTGATGGAAAACTTGCTGCCTATCTCTCTCAAAAATTCAAGGTAGCGCACTTCGCGTAGCCACTCGTCATTGTCTACAATAAGCACATTCTCACTCGGGTGCAGAAATTTGCTGATTGTCGAAATGATCCCCGTTTTGTTGGCCGCAATACTCTCCTCGGATAGCATAGTCCTGGCCTTATCTCTGCCTGATGGATCCCCTATCTTGGTAGTACCTCCACCCAGAAGTACCACTACTCTGTGGCCAAACTTTTGCAGATACCGCATTACCATAATCTGCATCAGGCTTCCGATGTGCAGACTTCGTGCAGTACAGTCAAATCCAATGTACGCAGTGATCGGGCCTATTGCCATAAGGTTGTCTAACCCTGAAGCATCAGTACATTGATGCAGGTACCCCCGCTCTTGCAGCACAGTCAAAAACTCAGATTTGAACTCCATTGCTCTTAATTCCAACAATGTAAAAATGTAGCGTGGTGGTCCCGGCGCGTATCGAACGCGCGACACGATGATTAAAAGCCATCTGCTCTACCACTGAGCTACGGGACCCAGGCACATTTTAGGGCCGACAGACCTAGCCGGGATGGTAACCTTTTTACCTACAGAAGTCAAAAGTCTTGGTATCCTACACGCATTTTGGGCCAACAGTCCCTATACTATAGCTAGGTATATTTCTGGTTGTCAAAACGTGGAATATGTGCTAGGCTCCGCCCCGTTTTAGTACCTGGGTTTCGTTGGTACCTGGGTTTCGTTGGTACCTGGGTTTCGTTGGTACCTGGGTTTCGTTGGTACCTGG
>JBQEQV010000044.1:0-6796 GCA_052043585.1 Anaplasma sp.
GGAATCGCGTGTGAAAGTAGAAGGGATTGGTGGCACCAAGACGCGACAGGAGGAGAGGTTAGTGACACTGGGCTGACCTCCAGTGCTGAATAGGGCATGTGTCGGCTTTAGCGTGTTCAATGAAAGGTATATACAGGAAAGAGTCCATTTTTTTGATGCTAATGCCGAAGAGTTGGTCAAACTCCCCAGCGGTGGCTGTCTTACCGCCAACGCTAAATGCCTACTATAAGGTGCATCAGCACACACGGGGGTCCGGTGAAAGCCTTGCATGGGAGGAGGATAGGAGTGGAGAGACTTGTATTAGTACAAGTGCCGGGAGAAGGAATTGGCGACAATACTGAACTCTATGTTGCTGGGTAGAGAGGCTCATGGAAGAGAGAGCTGGTCACAGCTGAACGTGATCGACGTAGGTAGAAGAGGGACGAGAAGGGTCTTGTTGAGACTAAATGGAATTACACCTTGTGTATGACCGTTTGGAATAGAGGGTGCGAAGAGTGGAGGGGCTGTTTTGTGTGGGTTCCGAGAGAAGAAGAGGTTGGTGACGCTGGTAGTGCGACAGAAAAGAGAGAGATCTGTGACAATACTTGAACTCTAGGTTGCTGAAGGGAAGGGCCCATAGAGATGCGCAAGTTGGACAACCGTAACGTGGTCTATATGGGTAGAGGAGAGCATCTTGTTGAAACTAGGATAAATGCACCTTTGTCGGGATAATGCGTTAGTGGATGAGCATTTTGCCGTTGGGTGCAGGGATGGGAAGCTGTTTTTGCGTGGATTCTGAGAGAAGAGGTTGGTGGCCACTGTAGTTGTGGGTGAAAGAAGGGGGAGATTGGTGGTACACAGAAGGCTTTGGGTTTTTGAGAGAGATCCATATATGGGGAAGAGATGAGGTCGGTACAGGTAGGAGGAGAGTATGGTGGGAGCACTGGGGTAACACCAGGATGAGGTTGCGCCTTTGTCGAATGTGATCGATTCTTGAGGGAATGGTTAGTTCGTGATGTAAGGAGAGAACGATCACACCAGGGCGGAGTTGCACCTTTATAATATAAGGGCGATTTGTTGATGGATCATCACTTCAGGTATAGATGTGGTGTAAAGAGTGTAGATGTGTAAAGAGAGTGGCATTGTTCGCTTCGGAAGCGGAAGCAGCACGAAATCTCCATTGAATTGATGGCTAAGAGGGAATAAGCCTCAGCCACCGCCCGCCAACATGTAGAACTACTCGGGAGACGCAAACAAGCGAATGCACTCCCAGTGCAAATGTTGTAGCACAGTTCCCCCAAAAACTACGCCCCGTTACCTATATACTGTTGCTGACAATCGAGCTTCCCACCCCAAAATCTCAAATCCCCGTCATTCCCCGCCATCGTGCTAGAAGAGAAGTCTAGTACTCATCTCAAAGCCAAAACTTGACAGCTTGAACGAGGACTTAGCTCGCATCGAGTCCGCCGCCTCAATAGAGGGGATGTCGCTACTCACACGCTGCACGGGTATATCACCGTAGCGAAATTTTCCAACTGTGTCATGGAAAACGGCTCCCACGGATACATAGGCTCCGGGCGCCATCTGCAAGCCCAGACCCAGTTTTAATCTGTAGGCAGCCCTGTAGGTCGTGGAACCGCCTCCCACACTAACTGCACTTCCACCGATGCCGGCGCATACATACGGAGCCAGGGCTTCTGTTTCTGGACTGACATCATAACAGGCATTGATCATAGCCGACTTGGAATTTAAGCTCCCTAGCTTCACAACCTCAGCGCCTTCTACGACCTTGGCGAAGCCGCTAGCAGCCGCAGACCGACCTTCGGCACTTGCAGCAATGATTTTCTGTGCCAACACTTCTGGGTGCCAAAAATGTCGAGCAGATTCCGAATTTACCGCGGCCATTGCGCTACAAAGTGACGGCCTATCTACGTCTCTACCTACAGGCCCATGCGATGTACACAGGGAACTCCCGGACCGGTTCACTGTCCGAAGTGGCCCGCTACCCGCTTTCTCCAATGCGCCCCTTATCTCCGTGTTATCCCTAAGAGCGGCGAGCACCTTCCCGTACTCAACCCCAGCGAGTTGTCCAGTCAGAACCGACAAATCCTGCTCCTTAGCAACCGAATATGCTAGCTTCTTTGCGAGCAGCACAGAACCAGCCTCCTGTGTACTCGCATTCTCGCGCAAGCTAAACTGTCCACACTCCCACTCTAACTCAAACCTGACGTACTCCCTCTTCCATCCGAAACTCGCACCCACTGTAGGCCATTTGCTTGCAGCGGAAAACTGAAGGTTATTCCAAGATGCGTTCCAGTCAAATCCCTCAATCTGAAGCTCCGCAGCACCCACGCCACCGCGGTACGGGACCACCGCCTTGGTATCTCCGGCTGCATTCTCCAATATGAAATCTTTGACCCGAACATACGCAGGACTTACGCCAAACCCTGCATAAAATTGCCTTACCGCCTGGTCATGCTCATAGTCTACATCGAGATCCAGGAAATGCTGAGTGGTAGACGATGCGCTGGCGGGAAACATCGCAGCAACTGCAGTGAGGACACACGCCAGAAACTGCCCTTTACGACTTACGGCACCAGTAACCATAGGACCCCATCTCAGAGAGCCACACACACCACAGGGCCGCCTGGCGGCCCTATCCCACATCTTTCATATAAAATTCCAAATTGCAAGCGAAATTTGAGAATTACTTGTGCGTTATGGTAAACACGAATTTGGCTAAGTGTAATATCCTGAAAGGATATTAAGTTGTGAGGGTTTGACGACATGATTTCCGGTGCTGCAAAATCACGTCAGGTACTGTAAATTTTTGCTCGTCAGATTCTGATAAAAGCCGCGCCTATGGGGGATTTCTCTGTGTTCTGATCTTATAGAATCTGGTTCAAAATCCTTGACATGTCTGTGCGGATACGGTTAAGTCGGGGCACCGTCGGAGAGATGTTGTCTGTTAATTGTATGTGGGGTATCCATGTCAGGTGGTAAAGATGTTGAGTCTGAGAAGCAAAAGGCATTGGATGCCGCTATAGGTCAGATAGAAAGGGCGTTTGGTCGTGGTGCCATCATGAGACTGAAGCAGCATCCTGCTGAAAAGATGGATAGTATATCTACCGGTTCCATAGCTCTTGATACGGCATTGGGAATAGGGGGTCTGCCTAAGGGCAGAATAGTTGAAATCTTTGGCCCGGAAAGTTCTGGGAAGACTACACTTGCCCTCCACGTGATAGCCGAAGCACAGAAGCAGGGGGGCAATTGCGCCTTCATCGACGCGGAGCATGCGCTGGATACTGTATATGCCAGGAAGCTGGGGGTGAATGTTGGCGACCTAATCGTGTCTCAACCAGATACTGGTGAACAGGCTCTGCACATTGTTGAGTACCTGGTCTGCTCCGGTGCAATAGATGTTATAGTAGTTGACTCCGTGGCAGCCCTCACTCCTCGGGCCGAGATAGAAGGTGATATGGGCGATCAGCACATGGGGCTGCAGGCGAGACTCCTCAGTCATGCTCTTCGTAAATTGACGTCAGTGGTTTCTAAAGCGAATTGCATTCTGGTATTTATTAATCAGATACGTATGAAAATAGGGGTGGTCTACGGCAACCCGGAAGTTACCACCGGAGGAAGTGCGCTAAAGTTCTACACTTCTGTCAGACTGGACATCCGCAAGGTCAGCTCTATCAAAGAGAAGGATAATGTGGTAGGTAATCAAACCAGGGTGAAGGTAGTCAAGAACAAGGTTGCGCCTCCATTCAAGCAAGCCGAGTTTGATATCATATACAACGAAGGTATATCGAAGTTGGGCGAGATGGTTGACATGGGGGTCAAGTGCGGTTTTGTCGAGAAATCTGGAGCGTACTATTCCTATAACTCAGTGAAGATGGGGCAGGGCAGAGAGAATGCGAAGAGCTACTTGAAGAGCAATCCGGATGTTGCAAATGAGCTAGAGCAGAAGATTAGAGCGGCCCTGAAAGAAAATATGAGCAACAGCGATCTATTTGCTGTAGATAGACGTGCGGAGTTGCTGGAAGATGAGATATTGTAACTGTCTTTGGGGAGTGTGTAGCTGGGGTTACTGATTCTAGAGAGCGAGGTTGGTGCAGTGACGGGGAATGATGTGCTGGATGTATTGATGGAGAGAGATGCGATTCTGAAGGGGCATTTTGTTTTGTCCTCCGGGCTGCACAGCGACACTTACATTCAATGCGCGAAGCTACAGGAAGTTCCGGCGGTTTGCGAGCGTTTATGCACTCTACTATTGGAAAAGATGAGCAAGGAACTTCCTGGAGCGCAGTTTGATGTAGTGGCTTCGCCGGCGCTTGGAGGAGTGGTGTTCGGGTATGAGGTTGCGAGGCAGTTGGGGATTAAGTTTGTTTTTGTCGAACGAGTCCAAGGAAACTTTGAATTGCGGCGAGGGTTTGTTGTCGAGCCTGGCTCCAGAGTTTTGGTAGTGGAAGATGTGATCACTACCGGAGGATCATCTATAGAGGTTGTTGATGTAATAGCAAAGCTAGGGGGCAAGTCTGCAGCTGAGCTTTGCATCATTGACAGAGGTGGTGGAGGTAGCATGCCATTTCCAGTTGTCAGCCTGCTTCAGATGGACATCAAGAACTACAGCGAGGACGAACTCCCCGCTGAGCTTAGGGAGTTGCCGATTGTTAAACCCGGAAGCAGAAGATTGACGTGATCGAAAAAGCCGCGACGCATAACTTCCTCCCTTGTCCTACCTGACGCTGGTGCTCAGGTACACAAGACAAATTACGGTACCCGAAATCGGGGTTGAGGGTCACAAGAAACTGAGGCGCAGCAGCGTGTTAGTAGTTGGATGCGGGGGGCTTGGTAGCCACGTCATACCGATCTTAGTTGCATGCGGCCTGAAGCGAATCGTCCTGTGCGACGATGATGTCGTGAAAACATCAAATCTAAATCGGCAAACGATCTATCGGGAGCGAGATGTCGGACGTAAGAAAGTAATAGCAGCGGCAGAGTTCGTGCGTGAGTGTAACAGCGATGTTGAAGTACACACAATTGACGCGGCAGTTGGCCCTAAGAATTACGAAGACGTATTATCAAACGTCGAAGTAGTTGTTGATTGTGTAGATAGGCTGATCATCAAAATGGTACTGAACGATGCCTGTGTGGTTATGGGCAAGGCGTTAATTCACTGTGCGGCTATCGGGTTTATGGGTGAGGTAATGACAATACGCCCAGGTGGGAGGCCCTGCTACCGTTGCTTTTTTGAAGCAGACAAAACCGATAAGAAGCTTAACTGTGCAAGTGCGGGGGTATTGGGTTCTACTGTTGGAGTCGTGGGCAGTCTTGCGGCCTCAGAGGCAATAAAGTACATTGCCGGTTGCAGCAGCAATAAAGGAGGGAGACTGTACAGGGTGGATCTCTTACAAAACCACTTTTCAACATACGAATTTACGGCAAACGAACAATGCAAATGTTGTTCCAGTGTCGGTGACATCGATCCTCAAGCGCCAGAAAGCTACGAAGGCAGGGTCAGGACCCACTTATTAAAAAGGAGCGCGACTGACAACAGCTAGATCTGCGCGTTGCAACCAGAATTCAATCTTCGTAATTACGATGCGCAGGCATGACAAAAAGAACATGTGGTAAAGACTTGAATCCTTACCACATGTTTCCGCTGTGCATTAGTTAAAGAAGAATCTAGCTCCAAGATTAAACCCGTAATCCGCAACATGAGCCTTAACTGACGCCTTCGCATCGCCAGGAAAGTTCACTTTGTTCGTTGCTGGGATGTTGTCAAAAGACTCGTCAAAAATCCCGTGGTAGTATCCACCAGCAGTCAGAGCAATATCAGGTGTCAATTGGTAACTTATACCTACCTTACCGCGGTAGGCAAGCTTGGTAGTATAGTGCTTTGCCAGGTCAACGAAACTCGCACCCATACCTGCACATACGTAAGGAGCAACAGGCAAATCAGGGTGCACAACGTCGTAGCAGCCATTAAGCATTACTGACAGATTTGTAATACTGTCAACTCTCAAAGTGAAGTAGTTCTGGCCAGTAAGTGCAGCTTCGCGACTTATCGCTACCAACTCATGTGCCCCAGTGTACTTGTAGTCGCCCTCTGCAACAGTAGCGAACTTCCGGTAGGAAGTCTCCAATTCCACACGAGCGCCACCTATTGAATAGCCCACTGCACCGTCGAAAGAAGTCAACAAGTTCTTTGCGAACTTAAATTGATGTCTCGGTGCATCGAAGTGCCGAGGAATCCCGACGTCGAGAGAATCAACGTCCTTACTGTAACCAAACACATAAGAACTTGCTCGACCGGCTTCACGCACGTCAAACGAAGAAATAGAAGAAAAGGCCGGACTATAGCTGCCTGCGATGTAGAAACTTCCACCCAGCACACCCCCATCAGACGCAAGATCGTGGTCTGCAGAGGCAGCGACGGAAGATCCACTAATTAGAAAAGAGCAGGCACACAGAGCGGCCGCAGAAAAGCCTCCTGCGAGCAGTTTTCCAAAATTCATAGTAATCCTTTTGATGAATCATAAAAATACACAGCAGTTTAACACACAAATGAAGCAGGTGGAAGCATCATAGAATAAATTATCATCCATTGCTTGTCACAAGCAAGCACCTTTAGGAAATAATCAAGGCGACTTGGCTGTAGCAGCAAACTGCATCAATGATCAAGATTGAAACAACAAAGTGGAAACGGAAGGTTAACAATGTTGCACAATAGCAACATAACAACCCGTCGGATAGTGAGATATGTGGGAAGCACAGTAGGGAGCTCGTTGATAGCAAGTATAGCAACGGGGCC
>JBQEQV010000045.1:0-1058 GCA_052043585.1 Anaplasma sp.
TCTGATCCTAGGAGTGGTGGAACTGCGGAATATGCTGCAACTACTCCAAAAAATGTGAGCCATAAGATTTGTGGGACGGGTCATGGCACCGCAAACGATGTCACCAACAAGACCAACTGTCGAAGCGGAGCTCCTGCGGCAGCACCAAGTGGTAAAAATGCAGGTCTTGGTATCGGTAGTGAGAATGTGACCACCAAGAAAAGCGGCGGCACCAACAACGGTAAGGCCTTGACTGGCGAGCAATGGGACACTTTGGTGAAGGCGTTTGAAGCAGATAATGCTAGTACTGCCGGCGAGGACAACAAGGCTTGCAGCGAGAGCGACGGCAACTGCAGAAGCAACGTCAAAGCCGGCTCCGCGTTCGACGGGGCACCGAATGCCCACAAGATTAAGCCAGATGTGGCGGGGACTATGGCTAGTGCTATAGTGACTGCAGGTACAGGGGAAGCAGAAGTCTCAAAGTTTCCAAGTGAATAATATCGGAATCTGATCCTAGGAGTGGTGGAAAAGCGGAGTATGCTGCAACTACTCCAGCAAATGTGAGCCATAAGATTTGTGGGACTGGTCATGGTGACGCTGACAAGGCTACTGCATCAACTAATTGTAGGAGTGGTGCTAAGGGCGGCACCAGCGGCAGTGAAGCGCTAACTAATGGTGGCGCCTGCAAGGCCAGCGAGAACACAAGGGTTGTGGGATAGGTGGCACCGATAGCACCAAGGCCCTAACAACTCAGCAGTACGACACTCTGGTGAAGGCCTTTGAGGCAACCGATGCCGTCACCAAGGGCGGGAGCAGCCAGAGCGGCAGTAGCGTCGCAGCAGGCTCCGCATTTGACGGGACACCGAATAACAACAAGATTAAGCCGGATGTGGCAGGGACAATGGCTAATGCTATAGTGACTGCAAACCATGGATCACGGAAGCAGAAATATCAAACCATGCTAAAAATATATTGGAATCTGATTCCTAGGAGTGAGAAGAAAGGAACAGCTGTATTTCAAGCTGCTCCCGTACGCTGCCTGCGCATCCGAATCTAGCATAATTGCTATAAGTGAGGGA
>JBQEQV010000046.1:0-1043 GCA_052043585.1 Anaplasma sp.
GCAACCGCTTCGTCGATCAACTCTACATGCTGGTCGATCTTAGCTGCAGTATCAGCGACCTCAGCTGCAACCAAAGCTTCCTGACTTACTTCTTCTACAACTGCACTTTCCACAACCGCAAGGTTACCGATCCCGTTCAACCTTACAAGGAGAACTATAATGCTCCTTTGTGCAGCATCCTGGAACGCTTTCATAACAGCCGCGAAAAGCCCCTTGTACACCGCCTTGACCCGAGCATTACTCTCACGAACCTGCGCCTGGAATTGTTCCAACGCGTAAGTTACCTTCTCCTGTGCAGCCTCAGAGAGTTTACCACCAGCTGCCCATGCCCGCAGCGCTTCTGCTAGTTCAGGGTCCATGCCCTCTGGTGCGACCCAACCTTCCTTCCCGGCATTCTTCAGCGCATCACCAAGCAAAGCACTCATGCCTTGGACAGGTGCAACTTCAAGCGCCTTGTATGGCATGCCGGAAATGGTCAAGTCCAGTTCCACATCAGAAGCCTTAACAACAGCCTTTGTCTCAGACAAACCAGTAGCAAGCACTACATTATCCAGCTGACCCTCGACCAGGTCTTTTTGGAACTTAAACAGCGCTGCTTCCAGAGCCATTTGTGGACCTAAGCCCAAACCCTTGTTAGCTTCCTTAGTAGCAGCTAAGTAACCTGCAATCTCTTGCAACAGAGCACTACGACCGTCAGCAATCTGCTTGAGAACACCAGTCATGATATCAACAGTTCTGCCTTGGAAAGACCGCAGCATGTCACGAACAGACTCGAGACCACGAACCCCTTTCAAGAAGTCAGCGTGACTTTCGAGCTCGCCCTTAGCCTTGTTGATACGGTGGCTCGCTATTCCATTTATACTACGGAACACGCTTTCCACAACACCTTCGATGGTACCATCAACCACCTCAGGAGCCTCATCAGCCAGTTCGTACCTGACGCCTTCCTTAGCCAAAACTTGCACACGCTTCTGGATCTCAGCAGCGTGATCCATCAATTGCTTCAGAGCATTTTCAAAAGAGTGGCTGAAAGCAAGTTGCAC
>JBQEQV010000047.1:0-1023 GCA_052043585.1 Anaplasma sp.
GTGCAACTTGCTTTCAGCCACTCTTTTGAAAATGCTCTGAAGCAATTGATGGATCACGCTGCTGAGATCCAGAAGCGCGTAATGGGCAGTAGCCGCGATTGGGGCATGGGTAGCAAAATCGGTGCTATCCCGTAGCGAGCGGTAAAGAGCACCCTTACTCGTGAATACGACTAGGCTTTATTAAAGAGATTGTTTATATTAGAAGAGGTGATTGTTTAAGAAAAGAAGAGTGCCAGTGGCATTGTTCTTAAAGAGTTTTACGGATTCAGACGCAGAAATGTGTGCTTGCACCTCACCTTCGGAGAGAAGAAAGGTGGCTACCAAGGGCTGTTAAGTCAAAGCGAGGGGAGGCTATCCGCTAGGTCTTCTGCGTAGGCTGATGAAGTGGGAAGAGTTAAGATGTTAGGAGAAGATAAGACAGAGGAAGGGCCAATAGTGCAGCCGTCTCAGGACGCCAACTCGTGGGTCAAGTATGCTGAGTTGGATGACAAGGAGATGGACAAGGGGCTGAAGGAAGCCAAGGATCTAGTCGAAAGGGCACTACAGCAAGCAGCAGAGCAAGAAGGCGAAGATATTGATGATATCCGAGCCGCGTTAAGGTTGTCAGCAGATTCAGTACAGCGGACGTTTGAATCCTTTTTTACAGGCATGACAGATCGACTGACAAGTCTGTCCGCTGTGTTGGAGGATTGTGTAGATGCAGTTTTGGACGAGATCATCAGCAAGGAAGTAAGCCGGGAGGATGTTGATAAGCTCGAAGCAGCAGCGGACAGCGCAAATGTAGAGGCTCAAGCAGCTTTAATTAAGGGTTGTGGGTCTGCGGTTGTAGCGCAGGGATCGGTAAAGAATGAAGTTAAAAAACTTCATAAAGCGGTAAATGGTCTCGAGGATGCTGAGTCTGCAGAAGGCATATTGAAAAAGTTCCAAGGGAGCACTGCGGAGTTTGCCGAAGGTGCTATGAAGGAGGTTAAGGGGGCACGTGGTACAATTCAAGAGCAAGCTAACAAGTTTGTTGAGGAAGTT
>JBQEQV010000048.1:0-11587 GCA_052043585.1 Anaplasma sp.
CGTGCATGTGCAATCCGAGCATGGTCTCCATAACAATGGATCTATCGAGCAATTTTTCATAGGTCACGTTATATCGCAGACCTTTGAAAAATTCCACCGGAAGATCGAAGTTTTCTGGCGTAGTAATAGGCAGAACAGCTTCGTGCACGCGCACGCCCTGAAGAAATTGGGAATGAACACCCAGAAAAAAAGGTGGTAGTTCATCAGGGTCGCGTTGACTCTCAGGTAGTATCGGATGACATTTAAGAAAAAAGACATCAGTATCGACAAAAAGATAATTTTGCTGTGTTTTGTGCGACCGTATAAAATATGGCAAATTTAGAGATCCACCGGGTCCGTCAGTCTGCCTTTTCAAGGCCTTCAAATAGTCCTGTGTAAACAACAAGTTCATCCCCTTTTCCGGGATCGGTTTTAGCTCCAACTCATTATAATATCGCGCACTATTCCGCAACCTGGATAAAATGGGATCAGCGCTGGGCTTTGCACCACGCAAAGAGGCAAAAAAGGTTGCAAAGCTCCTTTTTAACCCAGATTTCCTACTGCCAGATTCTGCCTGATCACCGACAGGTGACTGCGGCCTTGAAGCGCCTGTCGCAGTAGATGATGTTGCATCTTCAGCGCTTGACTTACTGCTGGAAAAGGTAATTCTCCCCTTGAAGCGACTCCATGCTGATTGCCCTTCGTCATGCTCAGAAGAATCTACTGGTGACTGCGGCCTTGAAGCGCCTGTCGCGGTAGATGATGTTGCATCTTCAGCGCTTGACTTACTGCTGGAAAAGGTAATTCTCCCTTTGAAGCGACTCCATGCTGATTGCCCTTCGTCATGCTCAGAAGAATCTCTATGCAGCCCTTCTGTTTGCGATTGTTCGGCACGATCATGGCTATCGCGTGCAAGATTGGACGCAAACCCATCAACAGCAGGATTTTGACTTAGAGCGCCTATCTGCTTAGCCAGATAATACGTACGTATCCCCAAGAATGTAGACCCCAACCCACCTATGATAGCTATCGGTGCCAAAGTCCACACAACAACGGGGATAGAATACATAGCAACGAGTACTGTGCATAAAATCGCGATTGCAAATAGAGCCGCTGTTACCGCTGCATTAACCTTATACATGCTAACTAAAGCATCCCTAGGTGTGGATTGACCAAAGTGCCTAAAATGGCCCAACACACCTATAGAAGAGTCATTTCCCATAACAATAAACCGACGTAATTTTCTTATATCCTTTTTTGGCCTGAAATATCTTAGAGAATTCTTCAGAAGATGTTGCTTAAAATCAACAATTCATCAATAATTATCGTGTAGCATGAAAAATCCAAAAATGCAAGTGATAGGACCTAATTGATCAAATTGCACTAAAAATTTTTGAATGATGTAGAATCCGCGAACAGAAGCACATTAAGGATGCAATCCTCACAAATATCCAAAAACACTATTTTATTTTTAATATGATTAAAAATAAAGATTTTTGCTATATCAGCAAAATAATACTTATTTATTACATTTTATTTTTTGATATATCAACATTATATCCAAAAATATAAAAGTAAGATTGCACGCAAGCATGTGTGATCTTCTGGGTGATGCCAGCTCAGATAAGAGTTAAATTTGGAAAAATCTTGTATGTAACCCTGCCGGACTATTATCACTGTGTGGGCATCAATAAAATATACGGGTGCCAATTTAGGAAAAAATACTACACCACACACGAGTTTCTTTATGAAAAAGAAGGGGCATTGCAAGTCTCGCTCGCATATATTCCTACAACATAAAGGAAGGAGACAAAAATATATTCTCATCTACGCAATAATCTACTTGTATTTATGAGATATTCAATAAGATAGATTTTATATCTTTAGGATTAAACAAATTTCCCGTCTAATTTTGGCTGCGTATTTTTATAGCTCACGCTATTGTTAAATTTTGATTTAAAAATCAAAATTATTCTTTTGTAATTCAGTATTTTTATACTTATTGCACAATGATTATTTAGATACCTAGTCGCCGCTTTTCGCTATCCTGCTCTTAGCATGGAGTACCTGCATAATTTAAGAACTCACAGGGATGTTTCATGTCATTGAGGCGGTGATCCCCATCGAATCCGCATGCATCTTTTACAATCGCCTAATGGGATTGCGCCAGCCCGTACGTCTTTGCCCAAAGCGAGTATAACCGCCTTAGAAGCTTATTATCCTATGCTAATAATTGCTAAATCTGTGCAAGAAAGATTCGGTAATTGACTTGTAGCAGCATTTGTAAGGAGAATCATGGAAAATCGTGAATGAGGCTTACCTCAAGCACACAACAACCTTATCTCAGATGCGATATATCCAAAAATTCCACAAAAATGAAAAGAAGCGTAACTGGCCAGAATCCCACCACTTTCGAAGATACAATTAGAAACCCTCGACATGGTTCGTCGAGTGTCGTCATATACATATAAGAAGCCCCACTCCCAGAGTTCTGCAATAACATTGAGGTTATAAGTACCGAATCCACACCAAGATCTCAAATTATAATTTGAGGTAATGTCAAAGGCTTACAGTGAGAACTTTATAAGCTACTTTAGAAAATCACACCACAACAAATACCCACTAGGTCCATGCTATGCACAGCAAGCACAACCATCACACCACATGCTTTAGAAGAAGTCAGCCACTATAGTGACTATTATGTGACACTACACTCAGCTACGAGGTCTCTTACCCACAACAAGATCAAAAAATGCCGAGCCATGGCGCTATCACATTTTCCCACACATCCCATCATAAGCTACTTAGAACAAATTAAAAAACTGCCCTGGATTGAGATTTTCCTCACCAAGGCAAAGCACCGTGAAAGGGTCCACCACAGCACTTATGGACCCTACACATGGCATTTTCTCCCACACCAAATTTTTTTCTTCACTCCCATCACATTGGGTAGAGTACGGAGTCGCAACGAGCGGCAGAATCACTCAGCGCATCTTCGTTGACTCGCGTTAATGTCACAAATACAACCGTCCCCCCTGGAACATCATTAGCCGAAGAATGCGAATCCCATCCTTTGCCATCTTGGTCACCGCTCTGCCCTGTTCCTCTTGCAGCATCGCTTCCGTCCTGCTGTCCAGCACCCTTTTTTGACAACCCATCAACCATATAAACCACGATCGGAGGCACGGCATCCACGCCACCATCGACAACGTACATCTCATCCATTCCGCCTCTATATCCACAGATATAGTCCTCGAATAGCATAGCGGCAGGAACAACAAAAAATGCAATGGCAAGCAGCACATTTGTAGCCACGACGCTTTGGTATGGACTCCCCACCCCGGCAGCCAAAGCTATCAGACTCCCAATAAACGCGATTGCTCCGAGTACTAGGATACATCCTACAACATCTGGTAACCACCTCCACCTCTTCGAAGAGCCATGATTATTCACCTCTTCTGCGCCTACGCACTTGTATTGCTGACCTTTGACACCACCTTTTGCTACAACAGGTCGCCTGTCGCCCAGGGAGGTGTTCATAAAAACAAATCCCGATATGACAAACAACAAAAACAGCGCCATACCCACCGCAATTAGCACACTTGACCAAAAGTGGCCATTTGATAGCCGCCCAATGCGCCCAATGTAGTAAACGAGAAACGCGATCAAGGGCAGGGCAAGAAAGACTAGTAGTACGATGGCGTCATAGTACACCCAACCGCGACTCAATCTCCTATTAGGCCGAAAACCACCAATCACTGGTGTTGGTCCTGCACCATCTCCCATAGATATGAAAGTGGGCATGGCCTTGCCGCTATCCCCATTTACGGTCCCGCGCTCACCTCGGCCTTCTGCAAATGATTTACCTGCCTCCGCAGCCATATAGTATTTTTTTGGCTTGAACGCTGCACCGACGCGTACACCCTCGTCACCAGCTTTCTTGCTTTTAAACTTGCTGCCAATGAAGCCTCTATTAGAACGAACTTCCTTATGCATAAACACACACCCACATAATCTAACTACCTAGGGCATACCCCTGGCGATCGCCTACATGGTACCATATTCACGCCAACTGGTCCATTGCACCACATCTTATAGGCTATAACCGCGTAAATAGAAATAATAAGAGCTGAAAATAAACTTTTTTGACCCTTATAGCCCAATTACACTTTGAAATTGCATAAAATCGCCTATGAAAGACGAAAAACGACAATAAAGATCAGAATATGGCAAAATAAGAGTCCTAGCAAGTTGCAACTCCCCGTACCTATTTTTTGGTAGATTATGTATCGTATTTCAACTGCAATATAACGACTGTACCATGTGGCAAAATTACCCATGCAACGATCGTAGCCTCTTTAAGCGAAGTTTTTCAGTTGCGATCAAGACAACACAACGAAGTAACAAAGGGGTAGTTGCTTACACGACACATTAAGCGGACTCTTTGAGCTCTTTTTGCCACTTCGCAATCAAGGTCAAGTGGGCATAGACTGCCACTCTATAGCCAGGTAGTAGTCAGCGCCTTCACAACCATATAGCCATCTTATCGCCGTTAGGAGTAGCCAACTCCCTCGTGATGCGCGCGGACGCGTCTTCCAAATTGGTCAACAACCCCACAGAGATATTCACATCTGAAATCAATACACCAGAAGGAACCAACGGCGTTTGATCACTATGATGAGACATATCGCGGCCAATCCATCTCCGTTTATACATCAGCAGAAAACAACTGACTCTTTTTTGCGCCATTTTTTAGCTTCTAAGACGCCCTCGTCCCTGGCAAGTCCTTTAGCACGGAAATATCAAAACAACACCTCCATACTCTTACTAGGCACAACAAACTAACAGTTCATGAGTAGTTGTATATCTAGCACATCTGAAAGACTATTGAGTATCTTATACTACATTGCACACAACGTTTTGCTCCTATCACCCGGCAAAATATCGTGCTAAAGATTAAATTTTTGCGCTGACATTTGCATAAGAAATGGCGGCGATCTTTGCGTTTAACGTCTATTTCGGATCTATGGATTTTTCATAGCCGCCTCATCTGACTTTAGACACAGCGTCATCACACGCCGTTGTGCCCCCATTATGAAATTCTCTTTTATTGTAGGATTCGTCGTACACTACGATCCCATCATAGGTATAGGTAATCAGCTAACTTCCCAATTGTCAGCACCTGAAGTTCTTGAGCATCATTACAGGAAATATCCTGAATTCATTTTTACAAACGCGCGCTTAGCATCTGGGTGTCGATCATCGGACACTTTAGCCTTTCTGATCTCCGCTATTTCCCTATCTGAGCTCGTTTGGACTCCAACAAGCTGCTTCTTGAGACCTTCTTCTATAAAGTGCAATCACCAAGCTGCTGTGGCATAGATACATGCTCTCCGCCTCTCCCGTTGCATTATCGTCACCAGCCTCGTTTACAGAAAACGGCATAAAGACCTTCTGTTCGCCTCTGTGTTTCAGAAGCATCGTAAATGTCAGATTTTTAGCGTCTTCGCCAGCCGCAAGAGTTACAAGATACTCCAATGAACACGGATCGATATAGCCCTACCAGGATACCACTTACCGTCCTCTGGTTACCGTCCTCTGGCCCCGATAAATCTTACCAGTTGAATTCTCCCCCTCAGTATGCTCTCTGCTCCTATTGCTTCGCTTTTTTCGTCGTCTCAACTGCGCCTCTATCCTCCCATAGGTGCCTATCTCAGACGCACCTGCGTACACACCACCAGTGCTTCAGCATCAACTGGTCAATGTGACCTATTCCGAACGCACGCAGTGGACATCTCATACAGAAACACCTATCGGAGGTATCAGAATATTTCCGTCTGAAAATTAAAAACGCCCCGTCCCATCTGTTGAACTATCGAGAAAACGCACGCCAGATCTCCTCTCCGGATCGAAAATTTCATAGTCCCTTGCGAGCCAATGCGGTGACCACCTATCAAGATGATGTGGCACATTTTGCACCACACAACAGCAGCATCTTCGACAAAACGCAAGAAATTTAGAAGAACCCCGCCTTCACAACTAGAATAAGCGGAAAGGCAACGCGGGAGGCGCGCTTAGATGACCACCGCACCCTTCTTTTACACTTCTCCCCGAATAACAGCCGCGTCGACAACAACCGCACACCCGACAGAAGGTCACACACACCTTAGAAATGCCACAGAGATGCATCCGACAAACCCTGAGGATAGGGAACGCGCTAACCAGCCCACATATGGGGACCCTATGTTCACAAACACCATCCCACAAGGGACCAAAAGCAACCTCACTCCCCCTGCCGCAAGGTAAGAGGAGAGACTTCCCCTCACCTCACAAAGGAACACCGAGAACCACTCCACCGACCTCCCTGCAAAAAACCTAGGAGGCCGGCCCGCGCCCCTATATCTCCCCTTTATCTACACCCAAACTGCGCTGCCCACAGGAGAGGTAAAGAGAGACGCGCTTTCGACGTTAGCATCGGATACACTGGAACTTGGGCGAGGCTCCTCTTCCTCTACAACCTCTACAGCTCCCACCTGGGAATGATCACCAGAAACAGCTGCACTCACAGTCGGAGAAGCGCTCTCAACGTCAGCATCGCATACACTGGAATCCTGTACAGGCCCCTCTACTACCGCCGCTTTTGCCTTCTTGACGTTGTTGTGACTCCCGGAAAAAAGTGACATGAGACTCTTAAGACCATCCCATGTTGTAAAAGGAGAAGAAAGACTACCCCCCTCGCTTTTTCTCTCCACCACAGGAGAGGCTGCCGCAGGTACTTCTGTTTTTAAGGACTCACTCTTTAATCTACTAACATGGAAGTCCCGGGTATCCAATCCCCACAGAACGCCGCTGTCCAACACAGCCTGATTCTGCCGCAAGATAGACTCAGACGGTCTACTCACATAAACACAAACCAACAGCAAGAAAATGGCGATCATGGGGACGAACACAATCCACCCTGCCATCCCTGGGGTGAATACAGTTCCCCCCACCATAAGCTTATCGCCCGCCACAGACACTTTATTCATCACCATCACGTAATGGGAGAGCAACCCGGGGATCGTAGCCACCAATGCCACAACACCAATAGCGCAAGAAATCATAAGGTCTCGCGAACTTTGCTGCCCAGCCTTCAAAATAGAGTCATTCAGGATATGTCTAGAGTTAAGCGATAACTCCTTCTTGCGCAACTTCCCTGCTTTACTCACAAGATGGATGATATCTTTCGAAACCGACCCCGGAGCCACGTCCTCACGAGACAACGTGCCATCATTCAACCGAGACACAAGCTCACCAATGACCTTATCAGTATACGTACGTCCTTTGGCAGTGTAATACGACACCAAAAGCTTAACTACTTCCCGAATCTCCTTCTCAGTAGCCACATCATCACCACTGACCTCCTGATCAATCTCTTCCTTTTCCTCAACTCCAGTAACTCCCTCTCTGACTACCTCGACAACCCTCTTTGCGATCGAACCTAGAGTCACGTCCTTAGGAGACAGCGTGCCATCATTCAACTGAGATACAAGCTTCTCGACAACCTTGTTATAGTCAAGCTCCCCCCTCTCTAACTTGTACTTGAGGCCGTCTTTGACAAGAATATAGTGCGATACCAAAAACCTGACAGCCCCGCGGATCTCCTTCTCAGTAGCCACACCATCACCACTGACCTTCGCTTCCTCTTCCTCAGCTCCATCAACTTTACCCTTGACTGCCTTGATAACCCTCTTTGCGATCGAACCTAGAGTCACGTCCTTAGAAGACAGCGTGTTATCACTCAACTGAGATACAAGCTCCCCGATAACCTTGTCATGGTCGAACCGCCCCCTCTCTACCTCACACCTGAGGTCGTCTTTGACACGAGTATAGTGCGACACTAAAGACCTGACTGCCACACGGATCTCCTCCTTAGTAGCCAACCGCTGACCGAGCTCACGGTGATCTTGATCGCTTGTAGTAGCCCCGTCAGTGATGCCCCCGACATCCATTGATTGCCCATAATTCTTCACTTTTCCTTCTCCATCAACTACATCAACCCTTTATTCCGTGCGACTGAACCCAAAGCCACGCGCCCTCACAACCGCCAACGTGTCATCGTTCAGCTGAGACACAAGCCCACCAGTAGCCCTATTCACGTCAGAGGCAACACCCTCCAACTGCACTACGGATCCTCTCACCAGCAGCCCTGCCAGCACCATTCCCATAACAACAGACCGCCCAACTCCATCGCTCGACGGACCTGGGCCCCAGCTGCAATCCGACAGCCTAAGCACCTCCACCCTACTCACGAGGCAAGCAACATTTGCGCAACCGAATTCAAAGCTACATCCTCAGTAGCCAGCTTGCCGTGGCCCAGACGCGATGCCACAGGCCCAACCGCATCGCGGGCTAGTAATTCCATAGCACCACTTCTGCTACTCGGCCTACCAACGCTGGCACACGCCACACAAGCCCCTCCATGGGCGAAAGCCTGCATCTCAACAGCACAGCTAGCCCCACATTTGCGGCCAGCGGATGACGAACCCTGCTGCCTCTGTCCAATCACCTCACCCGCCACACCGCCAATTTCATATTGTTCTAGTCGACCTTGGAGCGCATCTTTACTCATGGACTGTCTACCGCTACTGATACCAGAGCCCAACTGAGCCATGAGCCGAGATCTGACCTCAAGCTCCCCAGCATCATCACACCGCATTTCCTTCCCCTGTTGAAGTTCAGCAGTTACGGCACAAGCCCCAATAGCATCCCCCCCGAACTTCTCGGGAAGCTGCCCCTCAGCAATCTCGCTAACTTTATTCTCGAGGCCACCAAGACACTGCAATGCAATCTCTTCTTGCCTTACAATTCCCTCCACAACATCAGCAGCAACACCTCCCTTCGCAGAAACTTTCACTGCACGCTGCGTGTCATAACCAAGCCCGGACGCAGCAAGGCCAGCACTAACCTCGCAATCCGCCAAAATCTCGTCCTTCGACTTCCTCCATATAACCCCAATAACGGCGAACAAGAGCATGTTGAAGAACAAGGAGATGTTATTTTTGATAAGCGCAGCCACGAAACCAGAGAAGCCCGCAGAAGGGGATATCACCCCACCATCGACTGACTCAGGAAAGGACTCCCCTTGGGGATCAGAAACCCCACCCAAACTTTCCACCATAGGCATCGGCCACCACACACACACACACAGCTGCAAGAGCGCTCAGCTCCTGAGCAAGCCGGGGGGTCACTTATTCAAGACCACACACCCAACCGGAGGATGTTAGCATATTTGTGGAAAGCATATCAAGAAAATTGCATTAATGGTATGATAACTAGTTGCACGAAACGGCCTAATCAACATGGCCTGTCCGCTTTTCGCGTAGAGTGCGTAATGCGCGCCAACCGCATAGATCAAAGCGGCAAACTTTGGTGTCAAGCCCGAAGTTCTCGTCTTTTTTTCGTCGTCCTAAAACTCCATCGTATCGGATTAGAGTCGTAGCACGTAGAAAGCTGTCAGGTTGGCCATTTTTCGCTGCGGCGGCGGGGTTTGTGGGGTGCCAGACACCCCTGCGCTTATATGGCCACCTGCGCTCCTATTTACAAAATTACAAAATCAACACAACAAAGGCTCTTTTATTTTGAGCTGCAACCGATAGCGGTTTCGACACAGACACATAGCCTCCAGTTCATAACGAAAGTTTATATCTTACTCCTTGTAATTACTCATCAACCCCGATAACCCGACAATAAAAGTGAGCACCCCAACCGTGCCTTCTCCGCAAAACCTTCATTCACTATGCCTTTTCACTCAGCGGAAGGAGCAACGCTGCGCTCCTTGCCTCTTCGTCCCTTGTCCCTCCTCGGAAATGTCGCGTATCACCCTGTGTTTCAATAGCAATTCTACCCTCTCGTGAAATAAATCAGGGGATACCCCTTCGCCTATAGCCTGAAGCATGGTACACCTGGTCTCTCCGGGTTCTAACCCCGTATCACCCGTGGCAGCATTGAGGCGTTCGCGTCCCACTAGCGAGATTTTTGCCATTTCATACACGAGGCAATGGGAGAAAAACGCGCGCAGGCCCGTCCGACTGCGAAGCAGTGCAAGCACGTGGTCCTGGTAGCTATTTTGAGGTGTAAGGGACGTGTTGCCTAGTATGCACATAATTTCTCTTACAACCCCAGCGAGATGGACCCGATCCTCGCTATCAGAACGCCTGTGTAACATCCGAGCTTTGTCATGTCCCCCACAGCGCCCGATGTGCCCACGCATCATGCCATCAAGCCCTGACGCACGCATCACCTTATACACATTCGTCTCAGCAAAACCCGCCACTAACACCATGGCGGTAATCATATAGGTTTCTGTAGGACTTGCCGCATCCAGCATATTTTTAATTTCCCGGCCACTTAATCTCTCAACCGCTAAAACTCTGGCCACACATTTTATACCCTCGGTCAAACCCCCAATACACCTGAATGCGTATGGAAGTTCACAAATACCAAGCCAATCATTTTTCGCATCGTGGTCGTAACTTGGCAGCCTATCAAACACCTGCGCTAGTGCCTTGGAAACCAAACATGCTCTGAACCGGCTGTGTAGCAAAAACTGCATTCGGTGGGTCTTTTCGCTCTGCAACCTACTTCCAAAAATGCTTGGGTTATGACTTGCAATTGAATGCATGATATATAGCGCACTCGCGGAAGTGCCGCGTTCACGCGGAAATGCATAGGCTTTTTCCGCCCTGAAAACCCTCATAGCCGCAACGCGGAAAAAATCAAGATACATTCTAAAATCTGCAGTGTAGCCATGCGCGCCCTTCACATAGGGATCGGTTAACTCAACGAATGCATCCTCCGTGTGTACAATGTCGCAGGCCAAGGTGAACCCAGGGAACACCCCTAGAAAGCTACTCGACATGTCCCAAATTCTTCCCCCTCGGAAGATCAAAAATCTTTTGAGAGCGTTGTAGTAAAACCCCGCATATAGCAACAAAACTGGATCTATTCGATCGCCTTCTTGCCTCTTTATGAAGGACTGAATAATTCTGTAACATTTGGACGGCACATCGTCTTGCGCGGTGGTATGAGCCGAAAAACGTCGTCCATCCGATACCGGGTCCTGGAAACACTGCTCACCAATACAATCAATAGAATCTCTTTCCTCAGAGTCTGTATCCAAAACATCAGGGCTCCGTGATCTGCGCTGCCACGACCTTATGCGTTTCAATTCCCCTACTAACTCATCTGCGCTTCTATCGGGACTCGCAGCACGATCCAGCAAATCACGCGCTGATGTAGAGGAATTCCAGTGCGCGCTGCCGCTTGGTAGCCCAGAGCGCAACCTAGTGTCATGAACTTCTAGGAGCCTGGAGCGGAATACACCAGAATGCCCGCTGCCACTTGCATTATCTTCGACATCATCTCCACGCGACAGTCTGCCGGCGCCACTTCTTGTAGTCCCTAACCTACCATACATAAAACTGCAAACCCCCTACTGCTGACGTGACGCGACAAGAAACAAATTCCCAAGTGACATAACTGGGTACACTGCATGACTATCGATAATCTTCGTAGACGCGCGTCTTACCAACTGTATCGTCATTGTAAGAGAATTGCAGTGTTGGAC
>JBQEQV010000049.1:0-4145 GCA_052043585.1 Anaplasma sp.
TGCACTTTTCTTGATGGTGAGTTTGGAAGCTATAAATCGCCGAGCATGCCGCGTAGCCGATGCTACCTGGACTTTCACGTCGGCCAATGTCACTTGTTCTTCTGTATCATTACAATCTTTCCTATTCTGTGCATCAGCCTTGCGTAATGCCTCACCAAAACCACGCACAACCACAACTGTGCGCATGTAGCCACACAGCCTCGCTCTTGAATTAACATTTGACACGAATGCGTGGTCATATACGTGCTCAAGGCCGTGCATGGACAGCAGTTCCTTCACCGACGACGAGATTATGTCCCGCCTGCTATTCATGTACGATTCCATGTCAGTGTGGTCGGATGTTCCTCCGCTGAATATGGTATGGCCAGCCCCGGGAGCGTACTGCGAAAACAGCAGATCCAGCAATAGTTCGGCGTATGCTGTGTACAAGCTTTTGCGCTCTTGAGGAGAGCTTTCAGGTGATAACTCCGTGGATGCTCTTCTGGCACCGTTTAAAAACGTGTCAATTTTTTGTACAAGTTCTTGTTTTTTCTCCTCATCTGATTGTGTACTAAAAAGGTCGGAAAAGAATTTTACACTCCTTGACCATCCCGCGCGCAACCCATCTATGATCACGCCGCTAGACGCCGTTTCCGTAACGTTTTCCTGGGGCGAAGATACTTCTTCTGGCTGCTCTTCAGCAACTATTTCCTCCGCTCTCGGCGATGCTGCTAACGCCCTTTTCGCCTTTTTTGCCGCTACCCGCGCTTCATTTTGCAGTAGCGTGACGGCAAGCAAATCCGGCTCATTAATTAACTTTTTGACATGTTCGAAGCTCCTCAAAAATCCTACCAGAAAATTGGCTATCCTGGCCGCTTCCACTGCGCCGTATATGTGCTCAAGTTCTTCAGTGACAAACTTGAGCAGCGGCTCCCTGTACGTCTTGCCCTCTTCTAGCTCGAAGAAATCTTGCACACCTACTCGTGTTATTGTGTCATGCAGCTCTTCGAATATCCTCAATAATTGCTGTTTTTTCTCCTCTGGCATCGTCACACCCTCAACGGTTAACTTCAGCCACCAGGGACGCGCTAAGGGAGTTCATCCCCCTAGCAACGGAGCGCAACTCACAACACGACACACTTAATTCTCACAGGTTCTAATACTAAGAACCCGGCTACGTGTATATGACTTTCTTTTACAGTGGTCCAGAGAATAATATTTTTTCGCGGGCTGTAGCCACTTAGGCGCAATGGGTGGGAAAATTGCACACAATCCAGCAGCAGAGGCATAATTGCCACATAAGGGCAGGGTGATGTGTCATAAAAGCTGTTATCGGACACACCACCCGAATCACATGTCAAAGGTGGGTGTGCAACCGCTACGGCAGAGCCACACCTGCATCAACTTCCGGCGGAAACGGCCTTGCGTAGAAATACATCGAAACCTTTGCCTTCAATTTTCGTGTACTGATCGGAATTATCGGGAACGCCTCCTGGCAGATATGACACTACGTCGGACAGAGTCTGTTGCTTTATGACATCACACCAAATTTTCATTACTTCGACTATTTCTTCCTCATCTAAAGCCACTATGACTACCTCAGCGCGATCTAGCATCTCCAAGCCACAATCCCTACGTGCCTGCTGTATGAGCCTTATCATGTCCCTAGCTACTCCTTCTAGCAGCAAGTCCTTTGTGAGCGTACTATCTATGGACAACACACCCACTGGTGCACCATTCAAGGTCATTTGGCACGCGTGATCACTGTTCACTTTTAGATTTAGGGAAAATTCATCCTGCTGTAGGATATAACGCCCATTATCTGATGCATCCAGCAGCAAAGTTCCATCTTGTTGTACTTTCCATTCCCCAGCTTTGACCAGGGACATTATGTGTTTGACTTTTTCGGGCATCCTCTTGCCTAGCACAGGGAAATTGAGCTTCAATTCGAACGAGGCCACGTCTTCCATATTACCGGCTATTGAGAGATTTTTTATGTTAACTTCGCTCAGGATTATATCATGGTATTCCTGAGGCAGATCTGCTAGATCCTGGCAGTTGTATGGGTATATAGTCATATTGCTGAGCGGCTGCCTGACCCTTATGTTATGTGCGTTCCTCAGCGACAAAGCATGGCTGCATATACTCATAGCTAGCCCCATGTATTTTGCATTTTTGTCACAGTTGGCAGTGAGCTCCAGGCAATTGTTTTCGGGAAAGTATGCAAGATGCACTGACTTCTCACGTCCGAAATTGAGTCCACGCCACATTGATTCTGCCGTGAAAGGGAGAAACGGCGCAATGACCCGCACTAAATAATATAGAACAGTGTACAGGGTATTATATGCGTCAATTTTATCACTAGTCTTATCACGCGACCAAAATCTCTCTCTGCATCCACGTATGTACCAGTTGTTGAGTTTGTCGGAGAATTGCACGATCGCCAGGCACGCCAACCTAATATTATATGGATCGCGCCCTCCTACCGAATTGGCCTCCATAGCATCAAGCACTTCCTTGATCATGTACACACACTCACACAATATGTACTGATCCATGATATTTGTGATACCGTCTAAGCTCTCTAATATCTGCCCTTTTATCCTGTCGGAGTTTGCATACACTGTGAAAAAACTATAGCTGTTCCATATGGGCTTGATAACGCCTTTCAGCGTGTCGCGAATGACTTCACCATCTTGATCTAAGAGCAAATCACCTCCGACTGACACCGCGTGCGACAGCATGGTGAAGCGCACTGAGTCTGCACCATACTTTTCGAATATTTCCATGGCATCTGGATAGTTATTCAGCCGTTTCGATAACTTCTGACCCTTAATATCCAAAACTACTCCGTGGCATATGCAGTTTTCAAACGGGGGCTTGTCGAAGATTCCAGTCGATAGGACAAAGAGGGTGTAAAACCAGCCCCGGGTTTGGGCGATATATTCGGTTATGAAATCTGCGGGGAAATTGTTGCAAAAATGTTCCTTGCTCTCAAAAGGATAGTGTATTTGTGCATATGGCATGGAACCGGATTCGAACCAGCAATCTAGCACGTCAGGCACCCTCCGCATGGTCGATTTCCCTGTAGGATCATTCGGATTAGGACGCGTCAGATTATCTATGTAAGGCCGATGCAGATCATTCACAGGCCCAAAATCCTCCTCTAGCGCTCTTACATTCGGGAGCACTTTTTTGATTGATCCGTAAACATCTATCCTAGGGTAATTTGGATCGTCTGACAGCCATACGGGGACAGGGGCCCCCCAAAATCTATTCCTCGATATTGACCAGTCCCTCACTCCCTCGAGCCACTTCCCGAACTGGCCGCTTTGCACGTGTTCCGGAATCCAATTGACCTTCTGATTGTGCTCTATCATGCGCGATTTGAGCTTCGTGACCTCTACATACCACGATGACATCGCTCTATATATAAGAGGCGTATCAGTGCGCCAACAGTGCGGATAGTTGTGCGTATATTGATCGGTCCAGAACCACAACTCCTTCTCCTTGAGCTTTTGAATAACGGCGTCGATGGTATCGAACACGTGCTGCCCCGCAAAATCGCTCACGGCCGAGGTAAATATTGCTCCATCATCTATTGGGCATATCGTGGATAGTCTTGCCGCAACTCCTTGTTCTGAGTCAGGTATTCCATGCTTTTGGCAGAGCAAAAAGTCATCCTCGCCGAACCCTGGTGCGACATGCACTATTCCTGTGCCGGTTCCCTCTTCGATGAAATCTGCGTCTAAGACGCGAAACGCATTTTTGTTATTTATGAAATATAGGAACGGCGGACTGTATCTCACGGACAGTAGCTTCTCGGCGGGAATTTGTATGTCGTAGCGGTATGTAAGATTTCGCTTGCTACACAGGTCCTTGACGTGCTCCAAATACCCAGAAGAGCATATCAACATTTCGTCCCCTACAACCACTCCGACATAATTCATGCGTGTGCTTATGGCGAGGGCGAAGTTCGATACTAAGGTCCACGGAGTCGTTGTCCATGCGAGCATACTGCAGGATTTAACGTCGGATGGAATGAAGTCTTCTCTGTCCAAAAGCCTAAACTTTACCGTGACGGACTTGCTGACCTTTTCCCTGTACGCGTTGTCTAATTTCGTTTCAAAATTCGAAAGCGGGGTTTGACATGCCCAACTGTAGGG
>JBQEQV010000050.1:0-9277 GCA_052043585.1 Anaplasma sp.
GCACAGTACTCAGCATCTTGGATGGGGGTGGGGACAACAGCGTCTCGGATGGGCTGCAGACCTTAGCGAAGAGCATGATACAGACTGCAGTCTCCCCGCCTGATGTGGACGCTGCCATCCGGCAGTTGCGCGACATGGGAGAGAAAAGCAAGGTCATGCTGTCGCGTGCGGTGACCGTTGTTCTGGAAGGCGGTGAGGTTATAAAGATGGCTCCCGCGATAAAAAAGACATCTGCGATGGTAAATGTGTGCTACGACTTCCATCGGTGGAGTGGGTTCGGCCAATGGGGTATTACCCCGTTTGTGTGCGGTGGAATTGGAGGGGCGCTCATGAACTGGTCGGAGAATAGCGTCAACAGGATGAATTACGGGATCAAGGGCGGATTGAACTATGCTTTCTATAGAAACGTGACGGGGATTGTCAGCGTATCTTATGGAGGTACTATGGGGAAGAACGCCCGTGTGACAATGCCTGTACTACATATGGCAGACAGCACACTGCCCTCTGGTACAAAACCTCCTGAAAAGGCAAGGGGATGGCTTAAGACCTCTATGGGGCTGAGCACCTTGGGAGTTGAGGTAGGGCTCAGGTTAGGGTTCTAACCTGCCCTACACTTCCCGTTTCTCAGCCTTGGCTCGCGCTGTGCTCCAGCTGCCTGTTGGCTGTGGTTGTTACCTTGCACTCGTTCAGAGATGAGCTGGTGACCCTGCTGTACAACGGCGAAGCTTCTTCATCCTGGTCTGCGCCGCTTCCTTCGAAAGGCGATAGACCCTCTGGTTGTGGTGCGCGGTCCGAAGAACCTGACGGCCCAGCAGTGGTACATGCTGTTGTCGTAATAGGTGCTCCTGCAGGCTCTTCACTAGCCTGTTTACTGTTGGCAAGCAGGAAGCTAGGATCCTGACCGCCGTCTGACAGTACCCGCAGCAGCACTTCGGTATCTGCTGTATTATTGCTATGTGCTTTCAATTCCGAGATGAGGGTGGGCTTCATATTCAAATATGCGGTGATACCTATTCCCAACCCACTTGCTACCTTTTTGTCACGGGAATGTACCAAACTCGCTATCACAATGGCGAGTGCGTAAAGTACGGTTGCAATAACTCCAATTACGGCCAGACACGAGTCTATTACACGCAGTGCAGGAGATGCCACGCCCGAATGGTACCCAACTACAGCTACTGCAAGCAATGCCGCTGCCAGCAGGGATAAGCATGTCAGGGCCATCGCGCCTTTTTGATGCTTATGCCTGTAGGATATACCTGCAAGGCAGACGAGCACTACTAGCATACCGCTATACATAATCGACGCCGCCAAAGCACCCTTCCTTGCAGACAGAAGGATATGCGCAAGACTTGCGGAGAAAATCGATATCAAAATGGTAACACAAGCAACGAGCTTTGTTGTCTCGTGTTTTGACCTACTCAGGAAGAGCGCCTTGTGTGCCAAGCTTTCTTGCTGCGCCGCCGACGTGAACTTCCCGCTTGCGTCAGTGTACCCAAGCTCCGGTATGGATCCCACACTTTTGACGATGCTGATGAAGTCTCGCTTCAGAGCCTCATTATCGCCAAGCATCATGCTACTAGGAGAAAGACGTTGCAAATACTTTTTTCTGTACAAGGACGCCTGCCAACGCAGCACTCCCAAGTCGTGAGCACTGTTATCCCTGCCGTGACTTATGGCCCAGAATACTAGAGGCATGATGGGGAGCACTAGCGTTAATAATACGCTACTAACGCACCGAATCTTCTTTTCCTGCTCTGAAAGCAGCTCCCACTTCTCCATGTAAAACACGGAGTCTATAATTTTTTGTTTGAGGGGCTTCAGCGATGGATTGTACCTTGCAATCAGAAATCTGCCGTCTGCTGCCTGTCTCCCAGCTTCGTTGTGGTTCTCCGCAGGTAAACGTGTTTCAGCGGTCACGCTCGACAGAATTCCGTACACTTCTTCTCTTGCACTTGATGCGTACAATGCGTGCGAATAACAGTACCTTGAGTGCGCAACGTCCATGTACGATGAGCGGGTGTTGTATATGAGAACGACCGAGTCCCGCGAGACAAAGATAGGAGACCGCCCGTGGAAGACTATGTACATCGGATCTACTTTCCCTTGGTGAACCAGCAGCTCGCCGTCCTTCTCACTACACACTATCCTAGGTACTAATCCAGCCGATAGCAGCGATTTCAGGGTTACCTTGACGTCTTCCAGTTCTGTGCTAAACAGAAAAAACACTCTACTGAGCAACTCGCCGTCCCAATCCAGAGCCGGTAATGCTGATCCATCCCCAGCGGTAAGACTGGCCATTTTCATTTTTGACAGTATCTCAGATGCGGGAGCAACGCCACGTATCATATTCCCGCGTCGTATGAGCCCCTTGGACGGCAAGAAAAGCGCGAACCTCCTGCTCAGTTCTTTTGCAGAATACACCGCTTTGCGCCCGTGTAGCACATTCACCCTCCTCGATATTGTATGTGTTGCAAACCCTGGGTATGGGGGCGTTCACCCCAGGTGAGGGAGAACTCCGCCGTACACTGTCCCACAGTGTGTCATACATCATAAAATTTAGCAAATATTTTAACTTTTGCCGCAGAACCTCTCGGCTACTAAGGGGAGGATCGGCGGGTGTTGCTTGCTCTATCCTTCTCGTATTAATGCGCCAATGTCGACTGTGCACGGCAGTCCGACACAGAGCAGAACTCCGGCTGACTGTGGGGTCTAGAATACACGCGCCAAGCTGCCTGTTGGCGTGCCATCTCGTTTTCCCTGCGGCTGATGATTCAGAAAACAGCTAACTCCGAAGAGTTAATCGAGGACCCTGCCGCAATACGGACACACCGGGTTCTTACCCTCAACTATCTTGATGTACACCCTGGGATGACCAGAATACAAACCTTCCTCATCGTTCCCGTCACAGTGCACGGTCTTGCTCCTCTCCGTTTTGTCACTCATAGCGTACTCACACGTTGCATGCATTTGCTAACACGAAGGCTGTCAGAAGATGCGCGGGCTCTTCGCCGCGTACACCCACACGTCAATCAGCACTTTAGTGAGGACCACCGCGGATAGCATGGAACACACTATACCAACTCCCAGCGTCACTGCGAAGCCACTTACCGACGCACTGCCCACAATAAACATTATGGCAGCAACTATCAGCGTAGTTATATTGGAGTCAAATATCGTGGCCATAGCATTCTTAAAACCCCGGTCCACAGCTAGTCTTACTCTCCTTCCTGCGCGTATCTCCTCCCTGATGCGCTCAAAAATCAAGATGTTTGCATCTATAGACATACCTACAGTGAGTGTCATACCAGCAATGCCGGAGAGAGTCAACGTGGCCCCTATGAGGGTCATCACGAGGAGCACAAACACTATATTGAAAATTAGTCCTACGACCGCGAAGATTCCTAGCACTCCGTAGAATGCAATGATGAATGCAGATACCGCCAGAACAGACGCAATCACGGCTATTCTGCCCCTGGCTATGGAATCGGCACCCAAGCTCGGACCTATCACCCTTTCTTCTATTACACGCAATGGTGCCGGAAGCGCCCCAGATTTCAACAATATGGCCAGTTCTTTGGCTTCTTCAAGACTGAACCTACCGCTTATTTCCCCGCTGCCGCCCAATATAGGCTCCCGTATCGTGGGCGCAGTCAGCACGACATTATCAAGTACCGCAGCGAAAGGCTTGCCTGCGTTTTTCCTAGTGATGTCAGCAAACTTCTTCGTTGCTGTGCTATCAAACTTAAAGTGAACAACTGCCTTGCCCAAGTTGTTTAGCCCGGCACTTGCGTCCACAAGAGAATCACCACTGATCTCCACTTTTTTCAGCACCGGATACATATTCCCCGCTGCGTCGCCTAGGAGATGGGTCACCACTGGGTCGATATCAGCTAGGCTTTTGACATCCTCAAGCAGATGGAAGGTGAGCTTTGCAGTTTTTCCTATAAGCGACTTGATGCTACTGGTGTTATGAACGCCAGGCACCTGCAGGGAAATTTTGTTTTCCCCCTGACTCTTGATCGTAATCTCCTTGGTGCCCGACTTGTCCAGCCGTCGCTGTATGTTGCTAATAGAATCAGAGACTATTTCCCTTAGGAGCGCTTTACTGTAGCTCTCTTTGAAAGAAATCAGCAGACCAGAAGGGAAATTGGAGAGAGTCATATTGTTGCGAACAAAGGGCCTCAGACGCGTGCTGTCACTTTGATTGACGAGTGAAAGCACGATACCATCCCCGCGTACGTATGATCTGCTATGAGGAATATTCTCCCTATCTAAAAAATCCTGCAGCTCGTCACTTATGTTATACAGTCTCTCCTTAAGATGTGTCTCAAAGTCAACTTCCAGCAGCAAGTAAACTCCGCCCTGTAAATCAAGACCCAAATTCGCCTTCTTCTTTGACTTAAGAAAATGGGAGTCTACAAAATTAGGCATTACCAGATACACCGCGATGGTGCACAATATGAGCGCGGCTACCAGCCTGCTGAGTAGTTGCATATGCTACCGTTACGTGGTATGGATGCATTATATTTGATCCAAGTCAGTCCGAACAGTGATTTCATGCGGCGTTTCAAGATTTCCTCAACATTTAGTCCTTCGGGCGACCAACCAAATGCTATCAACAAACTAGTAAGCGGAATTAAGCGTGGGGTCAAGGAGCAAACGCTCCTCGGTGTCACGGGGTCTGGCAAAACTTTCACCATGGCCTCCGTTGTGGAGGCCATGCAGTGTCCCGCCATAATAATCGTGCACAACAAGACGCTTGCTGCGCAGCTATACGAGGAAATGCGCTCCTTCTTCCCTGAAAACGCAGTCGAGTACTTTGTATCATACTACGACTACTATCAGCCCGAAGCGTACATTCCACAAAGTGGCATGTACATCGAAAAGGATGCCCTGATCAACAACAAAATTGACATATTGCGACACTCTGCAACCAGATCGCTGTTGGAAAGAAAGGATGTCATAGTGGTGGCCAGTGTGTCATGCATCTATGGTCTAGGGTCACCAGAGCTCTACTCAGAGATGACAATACCTGTTGTTTTGGGGATGAGCGTGGATATGAGCAAGCTGCGGGAGCAGTTGTTGGAACTGCAGTATAAAAGCAGCCAGAAACTTGAACGGGGGAACTTTAGCCTACTGGACAACAAGCTAACCATTGCACCTTCGCACTACGAGGATCGTGTGTGGCGAATTGAGTTTGTTGGTGACAGGATCAGCTCCATACAGGAGGTGGATCCACAGTCGGGCCTGGTAACGCTAGAATTAGACAAGGTGGTGATATTTCCCAACAGTCACTATGTAACGCCTAGGCCAACACTGCTACAGGCGATTACGCGTATAGAGGAGGAATTGGATGAGTGCGTATACCACTTTAGGAGGTGCAACAAAGTCCTGGAGGCGGAGCGGATTTTAGAGCGGACAAAGTTCGATATAGAAATGATGCGAGAAACAGGCACGTGTAAAGGCATTGAAAACTACTCGCGTCACCTATGCGGTAAGGAAGCGGGGGAACCTCCGAATACCCTTCTGGATTACCTTCCGGAGGAGTCTCTTATGTTCATAGACGAAAGTCACATGACTGTGCCTCAGATACGGGCTATGTACAACGGAGACCGGATGCGAAAGGCTAATCTGGTCAACCACGGCTTTAGGCTACCATCGGCACTAGACAACAGGCCGTTGACCTGTGGGGAATGGGAAGACAGAAAAACGACAGTGGTCTACGTTTCTGCAACTCCTGGGCCATACGAGTATGAACAGACTAAGGGGGTAATTGCGGAGCAGCTAATCAGGCCTACTGGGCTTCTAGACCCGGTGTGTGTCGTAAAAAAAGCGGATGGACAGATCTACGATGTGGTGTGTGAAAGCAGACTGACGGTGGACAGAGGCTACAGGGTCCTCATTACGACCCTAACCAAAAAAATGGCGGAAAATTTGGCTGAGTACATGAGTGAGCTGGGGATAAGGGTCGCATACTTGCACTCGGACATAAAAACCCTGGAGAGGATCGAGATAATAAGCAGCCTGAGACTGGGGGAAATAGACGTGCTGGTTGGGGTTAACCTTATGCGTGAGGGGCTGGACATACCGGAGTGCGCACTTATTGGTATATTAGATGCCGATAAGGAGGGGTTTTTGCGTTCTACTACCTCACTAATACAGACCATGGGCAGGGCTGCTCGTAACGTTGATGGGAGGGCAATTTTATATGCCGACACAATGACAGGATCCATGCTCAGGGCTATCGAGGAGACCAATCGTAGGCGCGAAATACAGCAGGAGTACAACCAGAAGCACGGTATTGTCCCCAAGACCATCAGTAAGTCTGTCATGACGGGTCTCAGCGAACGTACTAACTCCCGCAAAGTGCAATCACGGGTTGCCGAGCCCTCTGCGCTGCTGCCCAAACCTGCAGATGTTGCTGCGCTGTACAAAGAAATGCTGACATATGCGGAAAACCTAGATTTCGAGAAAGCTATGGAACTACGCAATGAAATCAGGCGATTAGACTCCTCACTATAATATGCCCTGCAGTGGCGGATTCACCCAACTACATAAGTACTAAGCAAGCTTTTGTTAAGCGTTTGTCCCTAAAAGCTCTGACTTTTTCGCCATCCTGGCGACATTAAGATTTGTTCAGTGGAAAAAATACGCGACCGTGGATCTAGCGATTATTTGTGGGTAGATCCTGGGCCATAGTTTTTGCGCTCGAACGTGTCAAAGGGATCGTGTGATCTGGGGAGCCTATGCTCTGATGTGTAAGCCAATTGGTCCGTAGCGCCATAGCTGGCTCAGTCGGGGTGCATTTTCAAGGCATAGATTCTTGGGGGTCAATCTGCGCGCCTTATGCGGTGCTCCGGACTGGACGCACTGCATTGGTGTGGCGGTCATGCTCGCAGGAGACTGGCCGGTCTGGCATACGGTGCACTCAGTGTAACGGTTGCCGCTACGGAGGGGTTAGCCCCTCAAGGTATGGTGCTTTAATTTTCAGGTTTTACATATGATATATTTCGACAACGATAGCCTCCGTGAGGCATTTAGCAACGGGGGTATATACGTACACTCTGATCCGTACTGGGGACACAGATTTGTGGATGGCCAGATCGAGGACGGGATGTTTTCCATAGATCACCTCTCGCCGATAAATTTTCGTTCTGATAGGGAAAGCGGCGTAATTAGCTTTGAGCGCGTGCCACATTCGGTACTTTCTTACCTTGATGAGAACACGTACGACAAGAACGTACCCGAATTTAATACTTACGGGGCCTTTAAATACAAGGATCAGGAGTTGGCAGAACTGCTACATATAACTTACAGTGAGCACACTTACGGTGCCGCAAAAGAGGGGGAGCCATCTCCAATTAGTCCCTCTGTTGCGATGAAAAATGGCTTCTCCGTATTCTCCAGCGACACAGAAGGCGTTGTAGCCTTTGACGGCAAGACTGTGGTGTTCCAAGCACCTACACAGGAAGGACAAGTTTTGGATGTAATTCTGTATCTACCGCCGAACATGACTTCGCAGGAGATGGCACAACCTAACGCAGCGGATGAAGGGGAAGAAACACACGACTCAACAGACCTACCAGGTGACGACCATCATGTACAGGGTGATTGGGATATGCCTGCCTATGTGCCACAGTATGCTGCCGAACAAATGTCAGACGGAGATGAGAGCGCGGAAGATGTCCCTGCTGAAAACGACCAGGGCATTTTTTGTACCTGGAGGGACGGTGCTGCACAGTGGGTAAAAGACCTGACTGCCTGGGTGTGCCAGGATTCCTAGTCGCGTCCTATCAGAGTTCAGAAGACAGCCATAGGGCGAGCTTTTAGTTTCATATAGGTTTAAAATGATATACTTCGATCACAATTACACAGACTCTAGCAACGGCGACGTATACATGCACATTGACCCATACGCGGTGCTTCAAAGTGATGGTGGCACAAAGGAACACCGGGTCGACTATTTTTGTCCTGCGACATTTACGCGCAATGATGATGACACCGTGCATTTCAAGACCGGCGCTGTATTTGCCGATCCTGACAACTCCAATATCCACCGGGATTTTGTCGTGTCCGGAGACCTGGAGTACCTAAGTTACTACGAAGCAAAATTGCGTAATTTTGTGTACCTAGAAACCCAATATATGCCAAATGGGCAAGACGAAGTTACAGCCAATGATGCACTGTCATGGCATTACCGTGGCAGCGTTGTACCGTTGGAAGGGCGTATAAGCTTCGAAGATCGCAGATCAGTTGTGTTCCAGCATCCTAATATTGCGGAGTTAATTTTGCGAGTGCCTCAAGATATGAGGTCCCCGCATGAATTTGTGATGCAGGTGCCTGAGGCGTGCTAGCGAAACTTCTGCACGATAGGTCTCCAATACATTGGTGATGCATCACAGTTACTATACGGGGGGATGTGTTCTTGGATCCTGACCAAGAAGCCGGCTCGGTGTGTGAAAGCGTGCTGAGCCATTCCTCTTTAGCTACATCCTGAGTTTCTCTATAACGCGGTGGCCGCAGGTAGCCCCACACTTGCTGAAAGAGAAGCGCAGGCAGACTAATCAATCACAGGCGCAATCAATGCGTTTGTAAAACAAATGAAACAAGGAGCAAATCATGAAAACGATTCTCAGATACTTTCGGGATCCCATGAAGAACAGAGAACTCAGGTCTTCCATTTCGTCCTGGTTGTACGGCTTGAATGCCTATGATCCGTCTAGGGGTAATGGTATAGGGGGCCAAGGCATGAAACGGCCTCAAAAAAGCAAGAGCACGCGTTCTTTTGGTAATGACATTCGGCACTAAGAGTTAGATGTGCTCAGGTAGTTGTCTGTTGGCCGTCTTGCCATGGAGTTCCCTGTGGAGGACGGCCTGCGGTTCATTTTTATTGATGGAGGCTAGAATGATAGATTATCCAGATTTTACTTTGACGCATGAGTACTATGCTCAACAGGCGACTGAAGATTACGAACAAACGAACGCCAACGTCCAACAAAACTTCCACGCCAGTGAGGCTTCCATAGCACTACTCATAGAAAACGACGCGGCGCCACCAATTGAGGAGGCGCACTCCACCCCCTAGGGAACTTCACAATGACAGCAGCTGGCCTAGTTGTCTCAGTATGCCACTACAGCGGGAACTTCAAACCCAGCTCGAAGGTGAGATAGGAGAAGTCGAAGTGCGCACGCACCTTATCCCTGTACCCTGCCTTGGGAATGGTGTCATCCAGTAACGCCTGGGTGGGGATTTCGTAGTCGCTATCTCCCATAA